>JBDTKB010000149.1:0-14962 GCA_039935555.1 Ginsengibacter sp.
ACGCATTTCGCCCTGCAGAAGAATTTAAATTGCACATGGATAAGTGGATCAAAAGATTCAGCAATTCCAAAACCGTTGAGGGGCATCAAAAAGTGATTATTCCCGGAGAGCCTGAAACTGAATTTGAAAAGGAAAGAATGGAAAACGGCATTCCATTATTGGATGCTGTTGTCGAAGACTTACGATCTGTTGGTGCTAAATTTGGAATCTTTTTATAATTCTCAGGTTAAGGCAAAATCAAACATTTGTTTCTTGCGGAAATAGTCATATTTAGATTAGTGTACTGCATCTTGGCTTCTGTGTTATAAATTTGCACTCCAACTAATAATAAATAAAGGAATGAAAGTAATGAAGTTTGGAGGCACCAGTGTTGGAAAGCCTGAAAGAATGTTTGATATCGCGAAGCTGATCACCAAAGAAAACGAGCCAAAGGTAGTAGTGCTTAGCGCTTTGAGTGGTACAACAAATTCACTTACAGAAATAAGTAATAGTTTATCGAAAGGCGATCGTGTTTCCGCAAAGCAACGCATTGATGCGCTCGAGCAGCACTATCAAAATTTTGTGCGTCAGTTATTGAAGGCAGATGAAATGTATACAAAGGCAAAAGCGATTTTAGCGGAGCATTTTGAATTTCTAAATATCATTTTAAAGATATCTTTCAGCGAAGCTTTAAACAAAGATATTCTTGCGCAAGGTGAATTATTAAGTACGAAACTTTTCAGCGCTTACCTTGAAGAACAAAAGATTCCCCATATCTGGCTTGCTGCGCTGGATTTCATGACGATTGATAGTTATGGTGAGCCACAGGTTGGCAGCATTAAAGTGAAGCTTTCGCAAATTTTAAAAAAGCATAAAGACCAAACACTTTTTCTTACACAAGGATATATTTGCCGCAATGCAAAAGGCGAAGTTGATAATTTAAAAAGAGGAGGAAGTGATTATTCCGCGTCATTAATTGCCGGTGCTATTGGCGCTTCTGTTTGCGAAATTTGGACTGATATTGATGGCATGCACAACAACGATCCGAGGATCGTGAAGAAAACGAAACCTATTGGTCAGCTTAGTTTTGATGAAGCTGCTGAGCTTGCTTACTTCGGCGCAAAAATTTTGCATCCGGCAAGTATTTGGCCGGCGCAATATTATAATTTTCCGGTAAGATTATTAAATACGATGCAGCCTGATGCACCAGGAACGTTAATCGAAAGCGAGGCTGGAAGCGTTGGTGTGAAGGCAATTGCAGCGAAAGATTTTATCACGGCGATAAAAATAAAAAGCAGCCGCATGTTGCTTGCCTACGGTTTTTTGCGAAAGGTTTTTGAAATTTTTGAAAAATATCAAACTCCTATCGATATGGTTACCACATCAGAAGTAGCGGTATCAGTAACGATTGATAGCGATGCTTATTTAAGGGAAATAATTAAAGAGCTCGAACTTTTCGGTACGGTAGAAGTGGATAATGATCAAACAATTGTTTCTATTGTTGGCAATCAAATAACGCAAACGAAAGATGTAATGGCGAAAATATTTACTACTCTATCTGGCATCCCCGTAAGAATGGTGAGTTATGGAGGAAGTCAGCATAATATCTCCATTCTTATTTCGCGGGAGCATAAAGAAAAAACGTTACAGCTTTTAAATAAAGGATTATTTAGCATGTAAACAACACGCAATTCCATAAAGACTTATCAAATCTATTTTTTAAAAATTGATCCCAAGCCTTTTATAAATAAAACTCATCAGCCACATCGGGCCAATTAATAAAAACTGGATGTCTTTTAAAAAGGAAGGTTTTTTACCTTCAACTTTATGGCCATAAAATTGACCAATCCATGCAATTACAAAAACTATAATTGAGAAAAGCCAAAGCTGCATTGGCACAAATGTTTCAATTAAATAACACAACCAAAGGCAAAAAATTCCAAAGAGCAGCATCCCGATCCCAATCTTTATAGAAAGCAACAGATAATAAATTGTGGTGAATAATAATATTAAAATGGCAACATTCATTGTAAGATTTTGGGAAATATGCAGTGGCAGTTTAATGCAATAAAGCAAGCCGGTAATGGAAAAGAAAATAGCAGGCACACAAATCCAGTGAATCATTTTATTGGTTTCATTTCTGTGGCTTTCTCCATACTCATTCAGCCATTGATGTACTGTTTTCATGGCAATCGTTTTTCCTAAATTATTTCAAAAAAATGATAAAGAATAAGAAATAAGATGTTGACACATTTTATTACAAAAAAAACTCCCCTACAAAGGAGAGTTCTTTTCAACATAAAATAATTCCTAAACTAAATAATCAGCATGGCATCACCATAGCTGAAAAAACGATATTTATCTTTTATAGCCTTTTTATAAGCATCCATTATAAGATCATAACCGGCAAAAGCACAAGTCATAATCAACAAGCTTGTTTTGGGTAAATGAAAATTTGTAACGAGCGAATCGGCAATATTAAAGTTGTAAGGGGGATGAATAAAATGGTTCGTCCAACCCTCAGATGGCTTTAATAATTTCTGGGCTGTAAAAGAAGTTTCCATTGCACGCATTGTGGTGGTACCAATAGAGCAAATTCTTTTATGGGTTTCTTTTGCTTTATTCACAATACGGCAGGCTTCCTCATCAATTTGATAATATTCCGCATCCATTTTATGCTTGCTCAAATCTTCAACTTCAATAGGGCGAAATGTTCCAAGGCCGGTGTGCAAAGTAACTTCTGCAAAACGAATACCTTTTATTTCCAGGCGCTTTATAAGTTCAGCACTAAAATGGAGCCCTGCAGTTGGCGCGGCAACAGCACCTTCATGTTTCGCATAAACCGTCTGGTATCTTTCTTTATCTTCTTCATCCGGCTTGCGCTTAATGTATTTAGGCAAAGGCGTTTCACCCATAAAATAAAGCATTTTTCTAAATTCATCTTCCGGGCCATCCCATAAAAAGCGAATCGTTCTTCCTCGGCTGGTGGTGTTGTCAATTACTTCAGCAACCAGTTCATCGCTTTCTCCAAAATAAAGTTTATTACCAACACGTATTTTTCGTGCAGGATCAACAATTACATCCCAAAGCCTGTTTGCTTTATGCAGTTCCCTTAAAAGAAATACTTCGATTTTAGCACCCGTTTTTTCTTTGCGTCCATACATGCGCGCCGGGAAAACTTTGGTATTGTTTACAACAAAAACATCTTTATCATCAAAATAATCAAGAATGTCTTTAAAATGCTTATTCTCAATTTTGCCAGTCTTTCTTTCGATAACCATCATGCGGCTATCTTCTCTTCTTTTGGCGGGGTTTTGAGCAATAAGATTAAGAGGAAGGTCAAATTTGAATTGACTAAGTTTCATGTGCAATTATAATTTAAAAGTTAATTGTCACATGCCATTTACTGTTTTTACAGAGATACGTACCCGTGTTATGGGCCACTTATCATGTTACGGCATGATTTTTTTTAAGGTCGCAAAGGTAGGAATTATTAATTACCCAAAAATTTAAAGTTTTTTACCAGTGAAAATTGACTAGCATGACACTTTATCAAAAATTTACTTTCGGTATAGATTCAATTAATTGTTGTGTGTAAGAGCTTTTCGGATGGAAATAAATTTCGTCGGCAGTTCCCATTTCTTCAATTTTTCCTTTGTTCATTACCATAATCCTATTACTGATGTAGTGCACCACTCCAAGGTCGTGCGAAATAAAAATACACGTAAATCCAAGTTCTTCTTTCAAGTCATTCAGCAAATTCAGTACTTGTGCCTGCACGCTTACATCCAGCGCGGAAACGCTTTCATCGCAAATTATAAATTCAGGATTGAGGCCCAAAGCCCTTGCGATGCAAATCCGTTGTCGTTGTCCGCCACTAAATTCATGGGGATAACGGTTAAAATACTCCGGTTTTAAATCTACCTTTTGAAGAATCTCAATAATTTTTTCCTTCCGCTGTTTTTCAGTTGGAAGAATGTGATGAATTTTCATCGGTTCATTTATAGCCTGGCCAATTGTAAGCCGCGGATTGAGCGAGCCGTATGGATCCTGAAATATAATCTGAATGTCCTTCCGCATTTGCCGCAGTTCCTCATTAGGAATGTGTGCAATATTTTTTTTATTTAAAAAAATGTTGCCGGCTGTTGGTGTTATTAATCTAATTAAAGCTCTTCCAAGCGTTGTTTTTCCACAACCACTTTCTCCTACTAATCCAAGCGTTTCTCCCTTTGCGACCGAGAAACTTACATCATCAACTGCTTTAAACTCTTTCAAAATTTTTCCGGTAAAACTCTTTTTTACAGGAAAGTAAACTTTAAGATTTTCGACTCTCAATAGTTCGGCAGAAAATTGATTATTTTCATTATTAAACCTTTTTACCAGATTATTTTCCCGGCTCAAATCGGGATGTTCATTTAAGAAATCGCTAATAATCGGAAGGCGTTTTCCTTTTGATGCAGCAGTTGGACGGCAATTAATTAAAGCTTTTGTATAAGGATGTTGTGGATTCAAAAAAATCTCCTTTGTAACATTTGTCTCAACTATTTCTCCTTTATACATCACGAGCACTCTATCAGCAATTTCGGCCACAAGCCCAAGGTCATGCGTTATATAAATTACGCTCATGCCTTTTTCCCGTTGCAATTCTTTTATAAGTTCTAAGATTGTTTTTTGCACTGTTACGTCCAGTGCGGTGGTTGGCTCATCTGCAATCAAAACAGCAGGATTGCAACTCATAGCCATGGCGATCATCACTCTTTGTTTTTGGCCACCACTTAATTGATGAGGATAACGGGAAAGCATACCCGCAGGATCAGGCAATTTTACCTGGCTGAAAAGTTCAATGGTTTTTTCTTTAGCGTCATTTCTCGAAATGGGCTGATGGAGCATTATCGCTTCTATAACCTGGCTGCCGCAATTTTTTACCGGGTTAAGAGAAGTCATGGGCTCCTGGAAAATCATGGATATTTTATTTCCTCTTATTTGCCTTAATTGTTTCCCCCTGGTTAATAAAATATTTTCCTGCGTATTTCCGTCTTCGGAAAATAAAATTTGCCCCGTTTTGTAGTTGGCTGGCGGTGACGATAGAAGTTGTAAAATTGATAGAGATGTAACGGTTTTACCTGAACCAGATTCGCCAACGATGGCGATGGTCTCTCCCTTATTTATTTCGAACGAGAGATTCTTCACCGCTTGAAACCTTTCAGCGCCTGAAACAAAATCTACACTTAAATTTTTTATCTGGAGAAGAGGGTAAGCCATTGAATCAATTATACATGCACTTTAATATTATTACTCTAAATTTTTTGCTTTTGAAGGAAAGATTTTTCAGGAAACTATTAGCGGTAATTAAAATTTAAGATGTCTTACTGTAAGCCCGTCATTGATCAATTGTTTTAAAGAATCAATACCAATGGTTAAATGCCTTTGTACAAACTGTGCTGTTACTGCTGCGTCGCTTTCTGTTGTTTTTACTCCTTCCGGTACCATAGGGGAATCGCTTACAAGTAATAATGCGCCCGTAGGTATTTTGTTATAAAAACCTACCGTAAATATTGTTGCTGTTTCCATATCAATAGCATACGCTCTTATCTTACTTAAATAAGCTTTAAGATTATCATCATGTTCCCACACACGGCGATTTGTTGTATAAACGGTGCCAGTCCAATAATCGTAAGCATGATCGCGGATAGTAGTTGATATTGCTTTTTGCAGAGCGAAAGCTGGTAACGCCGGGACCTCAGGCGGAAAATAATCATTGGATGTTCCTTCGCCCCTGATTGCAGCAATAGGTAAAATAAGATCGCCAATTTTATTTCTTTTTTTTAACCCGCCACATTTGCCTAAAAATAAAACTGCTTTAGGCTCGACTGCACTCAATAAATCCATAATTGTAGCCGCTCCAGGGCTTCCCATTCCGAAATTAATTATTGTTATATCGCCTGCTGTTGCGCATTGCATAGCTTTATCGGCGCCCACTATTTTTACTTTATTTAAGTCAGCAAACATTTTTACATAATTGCTAAAATTGGTAAGCAAAATATATTTGCCAAAATTTTCAAGTTTCTCTCCAGTGTATCTTGGGAGCCAATTGTTTACAATTTCCTTTTTTGTTTTCATAATATTTCAAATCCAGTGGGAGTGTATTGCTTCTTATAAAAATACGATTTTAGATTTTAGCTTTAAGATTTTTACATTTGTAAAGGTAGTTACCTGGAATATTAATTTTTTTCCCTTCTATATAATTCCCCTTATCAAAGCCAAAAATGATTAAAATTGAATTTCCGAAAAACAAAATTTCGCTTAGGCAACGGTCAGGGGTAAACGAAGTTTTTGATGTAATAAGAAAAAAGTGGTTACAGCTATCTCCTGAAGAATGGGTGCGGCAAAATATGATACAATATCTTATCGCTAATAAGTATCCGGCAACACTAATGGCAATTGAAAAGGAAATTAAATTGAATGAACTTTTAAAGCGATGTGATATTGTAATTTATGATAGAAATACCAAACCTTTCATGATCATTGAATGTAAAGAAATGAATGTAACACTTTCTGAAAAAACCTTAAGTCAAATTCTCAGGTATCATATCACGTTGCCCGCAAAATATTTAATAATAACTAACGGCAGTTATTCTTACGGCTTTGAAAAACATGAAGGCCAGTTTCACGAGATCAACCAATTCCCTGCTTTTCAACCTTAATGAAAGGAAGTTTTTTTTAAAATAATTTTAATCCCTTGTCAAAATCTTAAGGGAAAATTCCCAGCTCAGCATAAGAGGTAGCCACTTTATTAATGGCGCATACATAGGCTGCCGTGCGCATATCCGGAATGGCCGGTGTTTTTTGCCAGATATCTACAATTTCCCGGGTCGCCGAAATCATGGTTTCTTCCAAACCACTTCTTACGAGATCAACTTCATCTGCGCCATGTACTATAAAATCTCTTTCTAATGAACTAACATTTTTTCCGGTTAATTCTTCCAACTGGCCGAGTATATGATGGTTCATATTTTCAGTAAATCTTTTTTCCAGTCGGCCATAACGTACGTGGCTCAGATTTTTCAGCCACTCAAAATAACTTACGGTAACACCGCCTGCGTTCAGGTACATGTCCGGCACAACCAAAATTCCTCTCAGGTTTAAAATTTCATCTGCCTCGGGCGTAAGAGGCCCGTTAGCTGCTTCGCCAATAATTTTTGCTTTTATGCGTGATGCATTTTCTCCATTCACGACATTTTCTAACGCAGCCGGAATTAAAATATCGCAATCCATTTCAAGCGCGTCCGTATTCTTGGCAAAATTAGTTGAGCCCGGAAAATCAAGTATAGAACCTGTCTTTGTTCTGTAAAGCCACACCTTATCTATATCCAATCCTTCATCGCTCCAAATTGCTCCTTCAAATTCTGCCAGTCCAACAATTAAAGCTCCTGCCTGTTGAAAAAATAAAGCGGTATGATAACCAACATTACCTAGCCCTTGCACGCAAATCCGCTTGCCTTTTACGCCTAAAGGAAGTCCCAGTTTGTCCATAACAGAGGGCATTTTGAGAACTTCACTAAGGCCATAAAATACACCTAATCCTGTCGCTTCCTTTCTTCCGCGAACGCCACCTTGTGTTACTGGTTTTCCTGTTACACAGCCAGCAGCATCAATTTCTCCCGGATGCATAGCTACGTAAGTATCAAGTATCCATGCCATTTCTCTTTCGCCGGTTCCATAATCAGGTGCCGGAACGTCAGTGCCGGGGCCAATAAAATTTTTCTTAATTAATTCGGCCGTATATCTGCGGGTAATTTTTTCTAATTCGTAAGGCGTGTATCCACGCGGATTTATTTTTATACCGCCTTTTGCGCCACCAAAAGGAACATTTACAATAGCACATTTGTAAGTCATAAGTGCCGCAAGCGCCATTACTTCATCCTGGTTTACAGCAAGGCTAAAACGAATTCCACCTTTGCACGGAGTTTTATGATGGGAGTGTTGAACACGATACGCTTCAATAGTTACTATTTCACCCGTTTCTCTTTTAATGGGAAAACGCATTTGATAAACACTATTACATTGTTTTATTTGTTGCAAAATTCCTGGATCCCAATCTGTGAAAATAGCGGCTTTATCAAAACTCCTTTCTACACTTTGGAAAAAACTATAGGGTACTGGCGATGGCATAAATATGTTTTTTAATTTTTTGATGAACTAAACTCAAATTTTAATAAATGAAAATTAAAATGCTTTTTCTTTTTTTGAAACTTTAATATCTATTCTTATCAGGTATAAAAAAAGGACTACAAGAATCGTTATACATACTGCCATTACCACGTAGATTTTATCGTGGCTTCGCATTACGCTTACCGATGAATTTCCGGTAGTATCTGCCACAGCTTGCGCAAATAACAGCACGCCGCAAAATAGAAATATAACGGATAGGGTTAAACGCTTAAAAAAATTCTTTTTACTCATTAATTAAATTTTGATTGGCATGCAAACTCAGTCGTATTTTAAGGTTGCTGATCCAAATTCCTAATAATACCCAGCCGAATACTGCCGGCCAGAAAATCATTCTCATTTTTGCATCAAGGCTTTCGCCACCCAATGCCGGATTTCCGCCACCTTTGGCACCTTCCATTCCGCCTGGGTGAAGTGATTGAACAAGCCTTGGCAATATCATAATCAAGGGTATATAAATAAAATATGCAAAGATGTTATAAACAGCGCTTACCCGGGCTTTTTTATCAATATCCGTCATGGAGCCGCGCAACACCAGGTAGGCCAGGTAAATTAATACCGCAATGGCTGCAGCAATTTGTTTTGGATCGTTGCTCCACGGCTCGCCCCAGGTGTAGGTGGCCCAAATTGATCCTGTTATTAGCCCGAGGCAACCGTAAATAATTCCTGTTTTTGCAAACTCAACTGCATAAATATCATGCTTGATGTTTTGAGTTCGAAGAAAAGAAATTGAATATCCAAGGGAGAGTGTTAGCAGGGCGATTTGTCCAAACCACATCGGAACATGAAAGAAAAAATTTCGAATGCTTTCATGAAGGTTTCCCAATTGCGGCACTTTTATTAAAAAGCCGGCGGTAAAGGTGAATAACAACAAAACAATACACAATATTTTCCACCAGGTAAATTTCATCTATGCCGAATTTTTCTGTTATGCAATCGCTTTTGAGGGGGCAAAATTATGATAAAACTTTCGGGATTTTTTCTTTTGTTTGAAGATTGGGCTAATCGCTTATTGGAAGGGATATTGCCTGAGACAAACAGTTGCCAGGTAAAAGTATCGGTGCTAATTTTTTAAAAATGCCTTATTCGGCTATTTTGAAACCTTTTCCGGTTAATATTTAATATCGAGTATCAATATATTTATGGAAAGCTTTTAAATCTAATATCTAAAACCTTATTTCCCTTGATTAAAATTTTCACACACGCAGGGAATTTTTTAATCCTATGCAAAGCACAAGAAATCCAGCCTCCTTTCGGGGGCTTTTTTTTTATATGCTTTAGTAGGTATATAAAAAAAAACGAGTAGTTTATATAATCGACCGGCATGGTTTTATACTGGCATTCACTTAACTTTGCAGCCCATAAACAAAAAATATGAGCGGTGCATTAAAGGAAGTTAGAAATCGAATTCAAAGCGTTAAAAGCACGCAGCAAATAACAAAGGCCATGAAAATGGTAAGCGCTGCCAAATTACGCCGGGCACAGGATGCAATTATACAAATGCGGCCGTATGCAAAAAAATTGCAGGAAATGCTCAGCAATATCGTCAGTGGCGCTGGCGGCGATGTGAATATGGCGCTTACAATAGAGAGACCGGTTGAAAAAGTTTTGGTAATTATAATCACCAGCGATAGAGGACTTTGTGGCGGATATAACAGTAATCTTATAAAATTGGGTAAAGTAGTATTAAACGAAAAATACCCTAACCAGGCCACAAAGGGAAGTTCAGAAATATTACCCTTGGGCAAAAAAGGTTTTGAACATTTTACAAAAAACAAGTTTAAAGTAATTGATCAATATTGGGACATCTTTTCCAAATTGACATTTGAGCATGTGGCTGCGGTTTCAAAATTTGCGATGGATGCTTTTGAAAAAGGAGAAGTGGATGCAGTGGAATTAGTATATAGCGAATTTAGAAATGCAGCTACTCAAAAGTATACGGTAGAGCAATTTTTACCCATAAAAAAAGCCGAACAGAAAAAAGGCGAAGCAAAAGCTGATTTTATTTTTGAGCCTGATAAAAAAGTATTGATTGAGGAATTGATGCCTAAAATATTGAACACCCAGCTCTATAAAGCAATACTCGACGCACACGCGAGTGAACACGGAGCCCGCATGACGGCGATGGATAAAGCCACAGAAAATGCAGAAGAGTTGTTGAAATCTTTGAAGATAAGCTACAACCGCGCCAGGCAGGCTGCCATTACTACAGAACTTACAGAAATAGTGAGCGGCGCCGCCGCTTTGCAAGGATAATCCGCAAATTAAAAAATGGACTTAAGCTTAATAATCCCGCACATTGAAGCCCTGATATTTGCAAGCGAAAAACCTTTGCCAAATAATGAATTGGTAGAACTTCTAAATAATGCGCTTGGGTTTATTGAGGATCGGGCCACGGCAGACCAGGTGGAAGCCGCCGTAAATGCTATCAGGGAAAAGTATGAATCGGAATTTTATTCATTTGAAGTTGTAGAAAGTGGTGGCGGATTTCAATTTCTTACCAAAAGGGAATATCATAATACCATAGCGCAAATTAATGGCGATAAATTTTTAAAGAAACTTTCAGTAGCCTCTCTTGAAACGCTCTCAATTATTGCCTATAAACAGCCGGTAACTAAGTCTGAAATAGAAATTATCCGCGGAGTAAATTGCGATTATGCGGTGCAAAAACTTCTCGAGAAAGATTTAGTAATAATCGCCGGACGAAAAGAAGACTCCCCGGGAAAGCCATTAATTTATGCGACTTCAAAATCATTCATGGATTATTTTGGTATCAATAGCCCGGATGACCTTCCTAAAATAAGGGAAGTGCTAAACCAGGAAATAATTGAGGCAACAAAAATTGAAGAAATTCAATATGAAGCCGTCGTAGAAGTTGATGAAACCATTAACGAAGTTGATGTATTAGAAATAGATAATGAAACAAATGCACCCGCTGATCAATCCAATTTTATTGCCGAATAATTTATTAATTCAAAGAAATTTTCCCTTTCAAATACCAATTTAGCCGGTTCATAAAATTGGCTGTTTTCAATTTATTATTATAATGTCGCAGGTTTTATCTCATCAACAATTAATAGCTATCGCAGAGGAATTTGGTACGCCCGTTTATGTGTACCATGCTGAAAAAATTTCTGAACAATTCGACAAGCTGAAAAGTGCATTTAAAAAAACCGATACTAGATTTTTTTATGCATGCAAAGCATTAACAAATATTCACGTTCTCCGTCACATAAAATCAATCGGCGCTAATATTGATTGCAGTTCTGTAAACGAAGTAAAGCTCGCTTTATACGCAGGTTTTTCGCCAGAGCAGATCCTGTATACTTCCAATGGAATCGCGTTTAGCGAAATTGATGAAGCAAAAAATCTTGGAGTTAATATCAATATCGATAGCCTTTCTAATCTGCAAAAATTTGGAGAAAAATTCGGGCATGATTATCCTATTGGCATTCGCTTGCGCCCAAACATTTTAGCCGGTGGAAATCTGAAGATTTCAACAGGGCACGATAAAAGCAAATTTGGAATTCCTGTAGATCAAATTGAAGAAATAATAACCGTTGTCGCGAAGCATAATTTATTTATTCGTGGATTGCAAATACATACAGGCAGCGATATAGAAAATGCCGATGTTTTTGTAAAAGGTATTGAAGTTTTATTCGAGATTATTCCCAGGTTTAATGAGTTAGAATTTGTGGACCTGGGTGGAGGATTTAAAGTGCCTTATAAAGAGGGCGACTCTGAAACAGACATCATTTTACTTGCCCAAAAAGTGAATGAAGCATTTGCCTCGCATCCAAATCCTGGTAATAAACCATTACAGGTATGGTTTGAACCTGGCAAATTTTTAGTAAGCGCCGCAGGATATTTCGTTACACAAGTAAATATCATCAAAGAAACTTCTGCAACAACTTTTGCAAGCGTTAACAGTGGTTTCAACCATTTAATCCGCCCTATGTTTTACAATTCTTATCACCGCATTGAAAATATAAGTAATGAAAATGGCGAAGAAAAAAGCTATTCGATTGTGGGAAATATTTGCGAGACCGATACTTTCGCATGGGATAGAAAAATTAATGAAATAAAAGAAGGCGATTACCTTGTTTTCTATAATGCCGGCGCCTATGGGTTTGAAATGTCGTCAAATTTTAATTCAAGATTGAAACCTGCAGAAGTGCTGGTAAAAGATAATAAAGCTTCGCTGATAAGAAAAAGAGATTCGTTTGAAGACCTTATTCAAAAGCAAATAATATAAAAAATCAGTAAACTTAAGTATGTTTTTCAATATTTAAATTTACTGATTACAATTAATCTTTGCCAAATCGTCGAACTGCCGCCTAAAGTTTTACTTCTATTTCCTACTTGCCATTTATTCGCAGCTTAAGCGTTTACACCTCATTAGCTTCCGTTATTTGGATTCTGATAATTTGTTCCGTTGTTTTGATTATTCATTCTCCCTGAAGGTCTGTAATTTCTTTGTGCGTTGATTATATCCTGGTCTCTTTGAGCTTTAAGATTTCTAATTTCCTGCCTTTTTTGCGCATGGCTCAGGCCTTTATCGTTTCGCGCATTTCTTATTTGGTTGCGATAATCAACTTTAATAGATTCTATTTGTAAAGACAGTTTATAAGGCATCCTCCTGGCTCCATAATATGGGTTATAACCATAAGGATAACCGTACGGAGAACCAAACATTGGATTACCAAAAACGGGGTAACCATAACCAAATCCATAACTAAAAGATGGAACAATTATAACACTTGACCTTGCGTGATGGAAGCCACCTTTTCGTTGGGCTGAAACTCCTAAAGAGAGTGAGGTGAATACGAGAATTACTAATATTGTTTTCATATGATTTATTTTTTACTTTTTCTTCTTAAAATCTTCTGATTAATAAGACGACAAATAATTAAAAAAACAGCGCTAAAAAACGAGTCCTAACCTTTCTTTAACTTTGTATTTAAAATTTACTTCTCCATAAAATTGAGTAGTTTTTTTGATTAGAAAAAGTTAAAAACGCCGGATCAGATTGTCTAAATGAAAAGGAAAAAAAATTGAAACAAAAGTTATAACAATGTCATAAATTGATTTAAGACGCGGATATAAAATGGTCAATTATTTTCCGCATTTTTTAGACCAAGAATAATTATAACATTATGCTGAAAAAATTTGATAATGCTTCTCCAAAAAAAATTGATGAATTAATGGATATGGCAGATAGCGCCGCTCATGAATTTAAAAAGTATTCATTAAAACAACGCGCAGATTTTATGCGAGCCATTGCCGGTCAATTGGAAAATAATGCGGATGAGTTGGTTGCAACTGCCATGGAGGAAACAAACTTACCAGGGCCACGCCTGAAGTCCGAATTACTAAGAACAGTTTTTCAATTATCGAGTTATGCCAGCGCTTGTGAAAAGGGAAATTGGATGCATGTCACCATCGACGAGTGGGATAAAAATAGTAAACCAATAAAACCGGGCATCAGGAAAATGATGGTGCCAATTGGGCCCGTGGTCGTCTTCGGAGCCAGTAATTTTCCATTTGCGTATTCTACGGCAGGTGGTGATACAGCTTGTGCTTTTGCAGCGGGTTGCCCGGTGATAGTAAAAGCGCATCCGGCACATGCAAATACATCTCAATTGGTTGCCGATTTAATAATAAAAGCTGCAGAAAATTGTCAAATGCCACGCGGAATATTTACGCATATTCATGGGGCTGCAATAGAAACTGGTAAGCAATTGGTGCATCATCCCGTTACAAAAGCCGTTGGGTTTACCGGTTCTTTGGGAGGCGGAAGGCAATTGTTTGATTGGGGAAATCAGCGCGAAAATCCAATTCCTGTTTTTGCCGAAATGGGAAGCGTAAATCCGGTTTTTTTATTACGGAAAAAATTGGAAAAAGATTATGGAGATATCGCCGAAATGTATGCCAATTCGATCACATTAAGTGTCGGCCAGTTTTGCACTAACCCAGGTTTAATTATTGGAATAGAAAGTGAAGCGCTGAATAAATTTTGCGATGCTCTTGCAGAAAAAATACAGAAGATTGCGCCCGCTTTAATGCTCCATCCCGGCATCGCAAAAGCCTTTAATGAAAAGAAGGAAAAAGCTATAGCGCAAAGTGATGTTCAAATAATTTCACAATCGGAAATAATAGCGAAAGAGAATGAAGGATCACCAACAATTGCCACAACATCAGGAGAAAATTTTTTAGAAAATCCTTTGCTGCACCAGGAGGTTTTTGGACCCTACTCGCTAATCGTAAAGTGCAAAAATAAAGAGGAAATGTTGGCGGTGGCTCAGGCATTAGAAGGGCAACTTACTTCTACTGTAATGGCAGATGTAGAAGATATTAATGAAAATTTACCGTTGGTTGAAGCTATAAAAAATATTTGCGGAAGATTAATTTATAACGGTGTTCCTACGGGTGTAGAAGTTTGTTTAAGTATGCAACACGGTGGGCCATATCCTGCCACTACAGATAGCAGGTTTACAGCAGTTGGAGCAGATGGTATAAAACGTTTTGTGCGTCCGCTGGCCTTCCAAAACTGGCCCAATGAATTACTGCCGGATGAATTGAAAGATGAGAATCCTCTTAAATTATGGAGAACGGTAAATAATGAAATAATCGCACCAGTACCTTAATTATTCAATCACTACGGAAGCGCTTTTTTCTGGTTTGAATTCAATCATCACAAACCAGGTGGTAATTAAAGTTGATGAAATAAACCACGCCAAAATTAGATAGTTCA
>JBDTKB010000150.1:0-9955 GCA_039935555.1 Ginsengibacter sp.
ACTTTAATTTTCATACAACAGTCAATAAAGAGCGAAAAGAGTTTCGTTTTGTTGATGCCATTAAAGAAGGCTTGCGCCAGTCGATGGTACAACATTCAAATCTTATTTTAATGGGCCAGGATATTGCTGAATATGGTGGCGCTTTTAAAATTACTGAAGGCTTTGTAGAAGAATTTGGCAAACAAAGAATTCGCAATACGCCGCTTTGCGAGAGCGCAATTGTAGGTGCAGCCTTAGGGCTAAGTATGGAAGGTTTTAAGAGTGTAATGGAAATGCAATTTGCCGATTTTGTAACGGTGGGATTTAACCAGATCATAAATAACCTTGCTAAAATTAATTACAGGTGGGGCCAGAATGCCGATGTTGTAATAAGGATGCCGACAGGTGCAGGTGTGGGCGCAGGCCCCTTCCACAGCCAAAGCAACGAGGCCTGGTTTACGCACACACCGGGATTAAAGGTCGTTTACCCATCTACTCCTTTCGATGCAAAAGGTTTAATAATTGCTGCAATCAATGACCCGAACCCGGTAATGTTTTTTGAGCACAAGGCTTTATACAGAAGTATATCAGGACCCGTGCCGGAAGAATATTATGAAGTGGAAATTGGTAAGGCACGGCATGTGCGTACAGGCCACGACGTTAGTATCATTAGTTATGGCATGGGAATTATTTGGGCAACGGAATATGCAGATGCACATCCGGGTATTTCCATAGATATCCTGGACCTTCGAACGCTGCTACCGTTAGATTATAAAGCCATAAGAACTACGGTAAATAATACCGGGAAAGTGTTAATACTTCATGAAGACACACTCACGGGAGGAATTGGTGGCGAAGTGGCTGCCTGGATTGCACAGAATTGTTTTGAATTTTTAGATGCTCCCGTAATGCGCTGTGCCTCGCTTGATACGCCGGTTCCTTTTAATACCGAACTGGAGAAGAATTTCCTTGCAAAATCGCGGCTGCATGAAACGATACAAAAATTGATTAATTATTAACGGACGGTCTTAAAATGATCTTAAACCGTTTAAATAAAACCGGGCAAAAACCTTCAACTGCCGCCATATCTTGCTACCCATATTTAAACGGTGCAGCACATTGAATTTTTCCATATTGATCATTTTGAAAATAATTATTTCCGCGTAAAGCCACCGGGAGACCTCGCTAATTTTATTGATTTTATTTGGGAAACAAAATTTGATAAACTCCTTGAGCAAAATCCCCTCGGCTTTTCTGATGCACTATTTCCAAATATTGGCTACACTTATCTTATAAACCTGGGAACACCATTTATTATGCAGGTAGATGAAGAGCAATTTGAAATGAAAACGGATGGCTTTCTGCCAAGACATAAATCCATTGAATGTTTTCATCGTTCAGGCAATAAGTTATTTGGTATTAAGTTTAAAGTGTCACCAGTTATTTTTGAGAAAAAAATCAATTTTTCTGAATACCGCGGTTTTATATTTCCCTTAAGTTATTTGCTTGACCAACAGATTATTTCAAAAGTAAAAAAAGCTGAAAACTTTAATGAAAGAGTGCTACTTCTCATTTCTTATTTCCGAAATATTATTCAAAAGCATCCGCAACCCATGCGACCTATTAATATCGTTACCGAAATTTTGGAGGATTGTAATGCGTCAAACGATTTTAAAACATCAATACAATCATTTGCAACGCGGTACAATATTTCAACACGAACATTGCAGCGTTATTTTGAAACTACCACCAGCATCAGCAGTAAACAGGCACTGCAAATTTTGCGAATAAGAAAGGCAACCCAACATCTTGCCACGGCTCCCGAAAGCTTTCATTTTTCATTATACGGCTATTATGATAAAAGCCATTTTTATAAGCACCTGAAAAGTTTTTTACAAAAAACAACGCTTCATAATTTAAAGCCACATTTAAAATTGCTTGAAGGATTGCATTAAAATTTGATCCGCGATTTTTTTAATTGCCGGCTCTTTGTCGTTCTTCTTCTGAACCTGTTGATCTCTTTCTTGCTCCCTGCACTGTATTTTTTCCGAACCTGTAAGTAAAAGTAATTGTGGCAACGCGGCTTTCACGCGTAGCATGCCAACGCTCAATATATTTTCCAGGGTAGGTAATAACCGCTCTAGGTAAGTTGGTCCAAAAAATATCTGTCACATTAAATTTTAGTGTGCCTTTTTTATGTAGAACTGATTTTTGAACACCGGAAGACAAAGCCCATTGTGGCTTCGCAACCATGTATCCATCCCGGCCTCCTGAATTGAAGCTGCCATTTAATTCTGCAGACCAGCCCTTTTTAAAATTGAAGCTATTGTTAGTTGTAATATTGGCTGCTGGTGCGCCATTATTTAAAGGAGTGCCGCCAAGATTACCCCGAAAACTTATATAAAAAAGCTCTGCATTGTTGATCATACTCCACCACGAGTTTAATTGTAAAGGTGCCGAGACAGAGAAACCCAAATAATCCGATGACGAAAGATTTACAGGAATTTCAACTGTGATATTTGAATCGGCAAAATTGCTATTTGGAAAGACGTCTTTAAACTTAGCTATCGCGATATTCTGAGGATCTTTTGTATGGCTATAATTCAATGCAAAGTTTAGATTCTTTACCGTATAATTGAATTCATAAGACCACGTCAATTGTGGCAAAAGGCCTGTATTGCCTGTGTTATAAGTGCTCACGTCAATCAGGAATAAAAAAGGATTTAAAGAGTTGTAATTGGGTCGGTCAATTCTGCGGCTAACGGACACGCCCAGGGTCTGATCCTTCGTAATTTTGTAATTAAAAAATGCACTTGGAAATAATTGAAAATAGGATGAGTCAAAGTCAATATCTCCTTTTACCTGGTGTGTTCTCAACATGGTTCCTTCTGCTCTTAATCCTAACTGGATATTGAATTTGTTATATTCCTTACTCAAATTAACGTAGCCGGCGTTGTTATATTCTTCATACAAAAAATGATTCGTTTTCGTTGTGTCATTTTCGGGCGTTCCTGAACTTGCATCAAAAAACCGGACGTCATTATCAGATGCAACATCACTTATTTTGAGACCCATTTCAAGCTTAGCACCTTTTTTTAGAGGATTTACAAAATCAGCTTTGGCGGTTTTAAGCGTGAGCTTTCCGTGCTGGTTTCCCAACAGAATGTAAGCGGGTTGTAAAGTAGAACCATCAAGTTTATAATATTGTGTTGCATTATTTGTCAAGGCGTTTGAATTGAAAACACCACAATCAAAATCTGCTGTAAGTTCTTTACCAGTGCTATCAAATGTATGTTTGAAGTTTATGTTTCCTATTGTATTATTAAATCCTGATTTGCTGTTTTCATGGGTTTGAAAAGTGTAAGACGGGTTTTTTTGGTTATCGATTACTGTCGAATTATTGGTATTTAAATTATGATAATTTATAAAATTACTGTTGATTACAAAACCGATGATTGTTTTATGACTTATAAAAAAATCAGCGCCTAACCTTGCCAGGTGAAAGTTTAAAGGAAATGTAGTGTAATTGTCTTTTTTATCTTCTCCATCAAAAACGCCGTTATTATAAAAATTACGGTCCAATACGAGATGATTCAATCCCTTCCTGTAAGAATAAGAATAGTTGCCGAAGATGTTCACCTTTTTATTTCGGTAATTAAAAGTAAGGCCACTGTTTAGCTTGGGATAAACTCCATGGCCGGCCGAAGCGGTATAACTACCGTTGGCGCCTAGACGCTGATCTTTTTTCATATGAATGTCGATGATGCCGGAGTTTCCCGCTGCGTCATACTTTGCTGAGGGATTTGTAATAATGTCGATGCGATCGATTACACTTGCCGGAAGGCCACGTAGGTAATTGGCAAGATCGGCGCCTGCCATAGGCGTTGTTTTCCCATCAATCATAATAATCACTCCTTGTTTTCCCCGCAAACTTATTGCGTCACTCTGGTCTATGGTAACTCCGGGAGAACGATCCAATACGTCCATTGCTGAACTTCCTGCGCTGATAATACTGTTATCGACATTCACCACTATACGATCCGAAAGCTTCTGTATAAAAGGCTTTTTTCCTTCGACCACAACTTCTTTCATCGTGTTCGGCTTTGGCACCAGTGAAAGAGGGATCAACAATTTTTCATTAGCAATCACATTAATTATCGGAGAAAAACCTGTTACATAGTTTACCACAGTTGCTTTAATAAAATAATGACCAAAGGGAATGTTCTCAAATTCTGCCGAACCTTTATTATCGGTAATGGCGAATTTTACCGGTGTTGAGTCTATTGCTTTTATCAATTCAATAGTCGCATTCTCCAACGCATTTTGTTTGTCATTTTTTATTGATACACTCACACTTCCGATACTATTGACTTGCGCTATTATGAGACTTTGAACGAATAGTGTGAGACAAATTGTAAAAATGATTTTCATGTAAACAGCTTTGGTGCAAAATGGGCTTTATAAAATTTAAAAGAAAACCATTATTTATAAGATCCAACAGCAACCACATGAAAGGGAAAAAAAATTAAAACCATTGTCGCAATTTTACATAATCTTAAACCATCGGTATTTTTAAATCTGCGATAAAGTATTTTTTGAATCAAATACTTTTTGAATCATTTACTTTGCAATTCTAATTTTTAAAAATCGTATTCTATGGGTCTTAAAAAATCTTTGCTGGTAATTGTTTTTTTTCTCGCTGCTGTTTTATCTTTTGGACAGGATCAAAAAAGCAAGGTGACACAATTTGATCCACTCCAAACTTTTGCGCAAAATTTCTATACAACTAACGGTAATGAGTTTCGGTCTGCGAGTGGCGCGCCGGGCGCAAAGTATTGGCAAAACCGGGCAGATTATAAGCTTGATGCAACCATTGATACCATTAAAAATTCGCTGACGTGTAGTGAAACAATTCATTATTTAAACAATAGTCCCGACTCGCTGGAATCATTGTGGTTGGAGCTGGACCAAAATACATATCGTGAAGATGCGAGGTCTAATTTCTTTTCTGGTTTTGGTAGCCTAAAACATACTGAGGGTTTTCAGTTTGAGTCAATTTCTGTTTCCTATGACGGGAAAACTTTTGTAGCCAAATATTTCATTGACGATACCAGGATGCAGATTCGTTTAACGCGAAAGTTATCGCCTAAAGGTAAAATTGATATAAGTATTAAATATAATTATGTGATTCCCCAGTTTGGAGGAAGAACAGATTACTTTATAACACAAAATGGAAAAATATATGAAATAGCACAGTGGTATCCGCACATGTGCGTTTATGATGATCTTAAAGGTTGGAACACTTTACCGTTTTTAGGTAGTGGTGAATTTTATTATGATTATGGAGATTACGATTATACGGTCACCGTTCCGAATGATGTAATTGTTGCTGGAAGTGGCGAATTACAAAATGAAAAGGAAGTGCTTTCTACTGACCAAATAAAGCGGCTTCAAATGGCCAGAAAAAGTGACCAGACTGTATTTGTCAGGACTATAGATGAGGTTAATCACATTACTGCTCACCTTATAAGTAACGGCACAAAAACCTGGCATTTCAAAATGTATAACAGTCGTGATATTGCTTTCGGCGCATCCAAAGCCTATGTCTGGGATGCAGCAAAAGTAAATTTACCGGCCGGTAAAAAATGTTTGGCAATGTCTGTCTATCCGGTTGAAAGTTCTGGTGAAAAAGCATGGGGACGAGCGACAGAATACCTGAAAAAATCTATTGAATATTTCTCTGAAAAATGGTTCGTATACCCATGGCCGGTAGCTGTGAATGAGGCAGGTGAAGCTGGAGGTATGGAATACCCGGGGATTGTTTTTGATGGATGGCATGATAAAGCAGAAGAGTTGTATTGGGTGACGGCACATGAGATCGGGCACAACTGGTTCCCCATGATAGTAGGTAGTAACGAAAGACGTTATGCTTTTATGGATGAAGGGTTTAATACATTTATAGATGTGTATGCATCGGATAACTTTAATAAAGGCGAATATGCTCCAAAGAGAGATGGCGAGTATGCGCCTGGAAAGGGAAACCCTGCAGATGAAATTATTCCGTATTTAGAAGATGCCAATGCACCAACAATGATGGATCGTCCTGATCAATTCACAGAAAAATACCGGCACCCAATTGAATATTTTAAACCCGCATTTGGCTTGGTTTTACTGCGCGAAGTGATACTTGGCCATGACCGTTTTGATTATGCATTTAAAAAATATATTGAGCGATGGGCTTTTAAACATCCTTCACCAAATGATTTTTTTAGAACAATGGATAACGAAGCAGGCGAAGACCTTACCTGGTTTTGGAGAGAATGGTTCCAAAATAACTGGCAACTGGATCTTGCCGTGCAATCAGTTTCTTATAAGGACAAGGATTTTAAAAATGGTGCTGATATTACGATCGTAAATCTGCAAAAAATGGCTCTGCCTTTTACCCTTGAAATTATTTTTAAAGATGGCAGCAAACAGGATATGCAAATACCTGTGGAAACCTGGTTGCAAAGTGCAACACATACCATTTATTTACACACAACACAACCGTTGCAATCTGTCACGATTGATCCGGCACAATTGCTCCCCGACAGCAATAGGGGAAATAATTCATGGAAAGAATAAAAGGAATTTAAAACCTTTATCATTTGCGATCTTCATAACCAGGTGTAACCGGTACTTTGAAGCCCTTGCTTTTTAAAAGTGATTTTATTTCTGTAATGCCGCGTTCCAATTGCGGGTCTATTCCCTTTGCCATAAGCGCAAGGTCTTCGTCTACAACTATATCCGGATCAACCCCGTGCCCCTCTTTAAACCAGGAACCATCGGCATTAAACATTCTGAAAGAAGGCGCTGTTACAGTGCCTCCATCAATAAGGTCAGGCACTCCGCTTATACCAATTAAGCCGCCCCACGTTCTGTTGCCTATTAAAGGCCCCAGGCCTTTTTTGCGAAAGTAGTCGGGGAAAGCATCGCCTCCGGAACCACTCCAACCGTTGATGAGCATTACCTTTGGGCCAAAATTTGCAAATGGTGGCCATGGATTACTTGAGCCATCGCGTATAGCCCAATAAGCCAATGGCGTGCGGTTCAGCACTTCAATAAATCGATCGGGTATTTGTCCGCCACTATTAAATCGTTCATCAATAATTAATGCTTTTTTATTCCATTGTGCATTAAATTGGCGCATGAGTTCATTTTGCCCGTCGATACCAGTGCTTGGTACATAAATATATCCAACCTCGCCAGCGGTTTCTTCGTCTACGCGCTTACGGTTAGTTTCTACCCAGTCAAGATATCTCAATCGGCCTTCATCTTTCATGGCCTTTACGGTAACTGTTTTGGCTCCTTTAAATGATGGAGAAGAATTGTAGGTCAATTCAATTGTTTTGTCGCCAAGGCCCTGAAAAAATGCGAATGGTTCCTGCGCGGTAGTCAGCGGTTCACCGTTTACAGCAAGCAGGTAATTACCTTCTTTGATATTTACTCCCGGCATTTCTAAAGGGGAGCGGGCTTCGGCATCCCAGGGAGCGCCTCTTATAATTTTTTTAATTTTATAAAAATTTCCCTCCGGTTCATAATCTACGCCGAGATAGCCAACGCTTTGTGTGTTTTCCTTCTCAAGATCGCCGCCGCCCTGGTAAGTGTGAGAAGAATTAAGTTCACCAATCATTTCACCTATAATATAATTTAATTCTTCTCTTGAACCGGCGCCGGCAAGCATTTTCGTGTACCGGTCTTTTACCTCCAGCCAGTTAACGCCGTGCATATTAGGATCATAAAAATAGTCACGCTCGAGCCGCCATGCATCCGTAAGAATTTGCTTCCATTCTTCCATTGGATTTACCAGCATTTGCATTTCACCAATACGAATGGGCTTCTCAAATTTCTGTGCTTCCTCGGGTTTCATTATTGCATACGCTTCGCCTTGCTTAACGAGTAATTTTAGCCTGTCGGCAGATAATTTATATTCATCCACATTATCTAAAATTGTTTTTTCTTCTTTCTTTTCGGTATCAAATATTTTTAAAGAAGGCTTGTCTTTATCATTGTCTTCCGCAGGATATTTTATATAAATTATTTTATTTTTTATTGAACCGAGTTGGCCGTAATGGCCGGCTGCTAAAGGAAGCATTTCAAGCCTTGCTTCAATATTGTCAAAATCAATATCAACCGGATTTACTTTCACTCTTATCTTTTGAACAGTATCTACTGAGCTTTTGAATTTATGTTTTACTTCAATAACTTTTGTTAGTGGTTCTGAAGTAATCATCTTTACCGTATCGTTCTTTGGATATAGAAACGAGCGCGTAGATTTTTGCAGTGTAAGCACAGCAGGCTGCGTTGAATTTACGTAGATAAATGAGTTATCAATGTCACTATAATTGGGAGAAAAGGATTGATTGGTGAGCAGGTAAATATATTTTCCTTCGCTGTCGAAAACAGGATCTGAGCAACTATAAAAACCACTCGTAACTTGTTGGAGTTTTTTGTTCTTATAATCGTATACATATACCGCGTTGTGATTATTTTCTAAATCACGGCTGTACGTTAGCCATCTGCCATCAGGCGACCAGCTGCAGGAAAAATCTTCCAAAGAACCATGCAGAAAGTGAATTGCATGATCAATAGTCGTCGTTACACCACTTTCAATATCGTACACTTGTATCTTCATTGCCTTGTCAATAAAGGCCAGCTTTTTACTATCTGGTGACCATGTTAGTTTGTACCTGAAACCGGGCCCATAATTGGTAAGCTTCCTTGGTCGCTCCACATCAGAAGGAGTAATCCATAATTCATATTCACCCGATTGATCGCTCCAGTAAGCGATGTCTTTACCATCAGGTGACCAGGCGGGATAACGTTCAGCCGTACCCGAAGTTCGGGTCAGGTCTTTTATAAATCCGTTTTCTGCCGGCAACGAAAAAATATCTCCCCTTGCTTCCATAAGTACGCGGTTACCATCCGGGCTTATATCATTATGCTGAACATACTTTTCTACTTTCTCAATCTTTGGTTTTAATAAAGCTTTATCGCTCACCAGGGTAACTTTTACTTCATTCATTTTTTTTGAAGAAAAATTGTAGAGATATAAATTTCCACCAGCCTCAAAAACAATATCGTCAGGGCCCGCAGAAGGAAAATGAATGTCATCATCTTTGAAATTGGTAAGTTGCTCAACCGCCAATGTTTTAATATTATACTTCCACAAATTCATCCTCACTTCGGCGCCACGATCTGTAAGAAAATAGATATCATCATCATGCCACATTGGAAATTCGTTTCCGGCTTCGGTGTTAAGCGCTGTAATATTTTCTGAAGTATTATTGGTAAGGTTGAAAAGATGAATATCAGCTTTCCAGCCACCACGGTATCTTTTCCAATTGCGAAAAGCTTGCGAGCGAAAAGTTAGAGCCAGCTCGGTTCCATCCGGCGAATAAGTTGCAAATTCTGCATATGCAAGCGGCAGCTTTTCTGCAGGGCCACCTGTTGGCGCTATCGTGTACATTTGGCTAAAACGGTTTCTGCCACTTTCTCTGCCAGATGCAAACAGGATACGCTTACCGTTAGGTTGCCATCCCACCACGCGGTCGGGAGCGCCATGAGATGTAAGCCTGGCCGGTATTCCACCGTTAACAGGAATTACATATACATCTTTGTTTCCATCATAATTTCCGGTGAAGGCAATGCTCTTTCCGTCGGGAGAAAATTTTGGAAAACTTTCAACGCCTAACGGAGAACTAAGTTTTATTGCTTCACCACCTTCTTTCGGCATTACCCAAAGATCATTAGCATAAGTGAAAACAATTTGTGATTTTGATACGTCGGGAAACCTGTATAAACCAGCATCTGTTTGAGCAAAGAGAGAAATGCAAAACAAATTGGAGGCTACATAAAAAATAAACTTCTTCATGAAAGATTATTGAAAAAAGTGAAAAAATAAAAGAGAGTTGCTATGAAGGAAATCTTTAATTTA
>JBDTKB010000151.1:0-4220 GCA_039935555.1 Ginsengibacter sp.
ATAAACGGGCTTGCTTGTTATATGATCCTTCGCATTTTGTATTGCAATGCCTTGATTATTTGGCTTACATTGATAACTACCATTCACGCATACGCGCTTTTCATGTTAAAGATGCAGAATTTAATCCAACTGGTAAACAAGGCGTCTATGGCGGGTTTCAAAGCTGGCTCAACAGGGCAGGGCGCTTCCGTTCGTTGGGTGATGGACAGGTAAATTTCAAATCAATATTTAGTAAGTTAGCTGGTTATGATTATCCAGGCTGGGCGGTTTTAGAATGGGAATGTTGTATAAAAAATTCGGAAGACGGCGCAATTGAGGGCGCTGAATTTATTAAGAAAAATATTATTCGGGTTACTGATAAAGCATTTGACGATTTCGCGGGGACGGAAAAGGATGATAAACTGATCAACACAGTTTTAGGGATTTAATCACTGTTATCAGCATTTAAAAATCTAATTTAAAATTTCACCATTTAAATAAAAATTATGCAAAAATTATTGCTTTTCATGTTTATCGTTATTCTTTCAACCGGTTATACTTATGCTCAAAAAAAGGCCATGAATAGCGCGGAAAACACGCTTTCTCAAAAAGAAAAAGCGGATGGTTGGAAATTATTATTTGACGGAAAAACTGCAAATGGCTGGCACAGCTACGGAAAGAAGGAGGCTGGCAAAGCCTGGAGTATAAAAGATGGTGCCTTTTACCTGGATGCTGAAGAAATGAAAAAATTAGGCGAAGGAGCCGGAGGTGATTTGGTTACCGACGAAGAGTATGACAATTTTGATTTAAAACTTGACTGGAAAATTGGATTTAAAGGAAACAGCGGTGTGATATTTTATATTCATGAAGACCCTGCAAAATATTCTCAGACTTATGAAACGGGTATGGAGATGCAGGTGCTGGATAACGGTACGCCTATACGCAGAGGCCACGATGATGGGAGGCTTTATACGCACCGCGCCGGAGATTTGTATGATATGATGGCTTCGAAAGAAGTTGATAATCCGCAGGGCGAATGGAACCATATAGAAATTGTAGCCAGGAATGGAAAGCTTGATTTTTACATGAACGGTGTTCACACGCTTTCTACCACCATGTGGAATGATTACTGGAGAAAAATGATTGCTATTAGTAAGTTCAAAGACATGAATGGCTTCGGAACTTTTAAAAAGGGAAAAATTTCTTTACAAGAGCATGGCGAAGATGTTTGGTTTAAAAACATAAGGATCAAAAGACTTTAATCATCTTAGTTTATTTTCATTAACCGCAAATAATCCAGCATTGCCTGGTTAATTGTAACGTTCATATTTTCGTTATTGTGTTCAAAGGAAAGCGTAACTATATGCTTTCCTTTTTTTAGATAAGCATGTACCGGATTACTAAATCCCCAGTTCGACCATTCGTCAACGCCCCGTTGAGGAAATACAAAAGTTCCGGATTTTTTATTGTCAATTTTTATTGTCCTGATGGCGCATTTATTTTCGGTATTCGTGGGGCCGTTGCCGTTAGCATATCTAAAATTGAGTGCGTACTGGCCGTCCTCATTAATGGTAACCGGGATTTTTAATTTGGTGTTTTTTTCTTTACTTATTTCTACAAAACCTTTGCCGGAATAACCTTTGTAAGGAAGGTTTGCCGCAGTAGCAAAATTTTCAATTTCATAGTCCATTGTATTTTTTTGCTCAGCTATTACCAAAGGCTCGCTGGCAAAAGATTCATAACCTTTTTTATCAATAGCGATTACCTGATATTCTGAATAAGAACTTTCCTTTAATTTATAGAAATTGTTGGGGGTTTTAGAAACCACTTTTCCATTCCTGGTAACAACATATTCGCTTGCGCCTGCCAATTTTGGCCACGATAAATTATTATCCGAAATAACTGGCGACGGCGTAGGTAAAGAGGTATGATTAGCCAATTCATTTACGGAGCCATCTAATTTATTATTTGCTAAAATAATTTCAATGGAATGACTGCCTTCAATATTGAATGGAATAAATGCTTTCGATAAAACCTTTCCATCTAAAGAAAAAGATTTGACTTTATTACCATAACCTTCCATCATAATATTCAGTTTCGCTTTTCGATATGGAGAATTCGAAAGGCTTCTTTTTCCTTTCATTTCAAAAGGAACAAAAGGAGCAAAATTTAAACCCGTTGTCTCGAATCTTATTCCAAATATTATTTTATGAACGAGGCTTAAACTTCCTGAAAGGCTCCAAAGCATATTGCTTGAATTAATTTGAGTGCCTTTATAATCACCGTTATCAGCAACAAAATTTTCCTTATTAGTTAGGAACATGGCTGCAGGCCGGTAAACAGCGCTGATGCTTTGAAGAACAGATTTTTCATTACCAGCTTTGGCTGAAGCCAGCGCCCAGTAAGACTGCACAAATGGCCACACCGCATCGTTGTGATAAGGAGGAATGTCTGCTATCTGCGGATAAATACAGGTGATACCAAATGCAGTAACAGGCGTTTTGTCAATTAATATCTTTTGGCGTTCATCATCAGCAATGCCAAATAAAACACAAAGCGCTTCACCCAACGCTTCGGATTTTGGCGAAAGCATTTTAAAATTTCGTCCATACAAATACTGGCCATAATACCCTTTTTCTTTCATCCATAAATTTGTATTAATTCCCTGTTTAATTTTTTCAGCAACTGCCTTGTATTTTTTTCCGTCAGCATCATTTTTTAATAAATATGCCATTTGTGATAAAACCATATTTGCTTCGTAATGAACAGCATTAGTTCCTAAATTTTCTGACTCGAAAATATCTGAAGGCTGCATCCATTTGGGATAGGTTTGTTCGCGCCAGTCGAGAAAGGAAGATTCGCCCCTAACCATTCCCGTTAGGTTGTCATATATATTTTGTAAATCATCATTTATTGAATTTTTAATGATGCCATAGGCTTGCCGGAGCCAATCTTTATCGCCCGTCACTTTATATAATTCCCAGGCGGCAACCGCCCATATCATTCTATCGGTTGAACAAGGATAAGCGCCGCCAGTGCCTGTATCCTGTATGATCACACCATTCTTAACTTTGCGCATCAGGCTGTATTTGGCAACCCTTGGTTGCATGTAAGCCATGGATAAAATAATACTATAACTTATATCACGTGTCCATACACCAGCCCATTCCTTTCCAGTCCGGAAGGTACTGTCGGGCTCAATGGCTCTTTCCATTTCTTCCAAAGCCATTTTATAAATTGCGTCGGATATTAAATATTCGGAATGATATTGTGGAGCATCGGAAATATCTTTGGTCAGTTTCCAGGATGAAGCAAGATCTTTTTCTTTTTTTGTTTCATTTAATGTAATCGTAGTTTCATAAATACCATCACCATCCGGGTCTTTCATTTCCAACTCCGCATGGTGCACAAGGTTATCAAAATCCCAGATAAGTGGGGCCGCGCTTCCTGCTACATAAACGGCTTTGAAATCTTCTTTATAAATCTTGTTGCCATCAAAAGTTGTATAATAGCCATCTTTTTTAATAGCACTTAATATATCGCGCATATCCAGCCTGATGGTAAATTTTGTGTCTGGTTGCAAAAAAGTGTTGGCGGAAATTTTACTGGTATCAGAATGCTGCTGGCCAAATTTTATTAATGGTGTAATACAAGAGCCGCCCGAAGCAATGCAATTAAAATGGTGGTCGGTGCCGGATTTCATCTCATTGTCCTTACCGTTTATACTGAATTTAAAATTGATGGCTGCGCTTTGAAATTGGTTCGCCGGGCTTTGATAGTTTGAAGTAATTGAATTGGAAGATGAAGTTGTTGCCACATAATTTCCCTGCACGATGCTATCTGCGTAAACCGCGAAAGATTTATTTTCCCATAAAGGCTTTTGCTGGGCATCGGCAACACGAGGTAAGAAAAATGTGGCGCACATGGTAAAACAGGTTATTAGAAATTTCATTTATTTAAATTAGCCCTAAAGGTAAAGGGTTCTCTATTTTCAGCTTAAAACCACCTAAATAAATATTTGCGTAGCTGTATTGGATTAGTCTACCTTGTGTTTTGTAATTTTTATTTACCTTATTAATTTCGGTTTGAATTACACGATTGCTAACATATGGAAATGAACGATTGGCACGATATGATAAATGGGGATAAAGATGCCTTTCTGGCTATTTATCAGGAACATTACAGATCCCTTTTTTCGTACGGCTTTACCCTTACTGCCGACCGCGAATTAACTAAGGATT
>JBDTKB010000152.1:0-5683 GCA_039935555.1 Ginsengibacter sp.
ATCAGCCACCTGCGGTGCCTTTATTTTTAGATAATAGTAATGTAAAAATAAGTGGCGATAAAAGTTCGCTTGATAAAGTTTCAGTAACCGGGTCTCCGTCAAATACACAGTTTAATGAGTTTACAACTGCGCTAAAGCCGTATGAGCAAATATTTGCAGAAGGCGCCGTTTATGATTCCAACGCAACACATGCCGTAGAAAACCTGAGCGTAAATTTCGTAAAAAAACATCCTGATTCTTACGTAGCGCCATTAGCAATAATTCGCCTTTACCAGGCAACGCAAAACGGTAATGAAGCGGAAAAGCTATACAAAATGATGCCTTCTAAAATTCAGGCAAGTGGATTAGGACAATATGTAAATCAGCAAATACAGGAATCAAAAATAAATCCCATTGGTTCTGTTATCCAGGATTTTTCTCAAAAAGATACTGCAGGAAATATGGTAAATGTTTCTTCGCTGAGAGGCAAATATGTGTTAATTGATTTTTGGGCCAGTTGGTGCAGGCCTTGCAGAATGGAAAATCCAAATGTAGTTATTGCTTATAATAAATATCACGATAAGAACTTTACAATTTTAAGTGTGTCGCTTGACCAGGCCAAACCAGCATGGTTAGACGCAATTAAAATGGATGGCCTTACATGGAATCATGTTAGCGATCTTAAAGGTTGGAATAATGAAGTTGCAGCACTTTTTCAAATTCGCAGCATACCACAAAATCTTTTGATTGATCCTAACGGAAAAATTATCGCTAAAAATCTTCGTGGCCCGGTACTCGATAATAAGCTGAGTGAACTTCTAAAATAAACTCATTAGTCTCTTTTTCGGTCCACTTAACTATTATATTTTTTAAACCAGGTGACTTGTCTTTTGGCAAAGTGCCTTGTATTTTTTTTGATTTCTTCAACAGCTTGAGGTAATGATATTTTCCCTTCCATAAAATTGAATAATTCCCTATAACCTACTGTTTGCAGGGCATTCAGATCACGGTGAGGAAATAGGTTTTCTGCTTCATTTAATAATCCGGCCTCCATCATCTTATTCACCCGATTATTTATCCTTTCATATAATTCTTCACGCGGCACTTCTAAATTAATTTTTTTGATTTCGAAATCCCGTTGAACATTTTGCCCTGAATGAAAATCCAGGATAGACTTGCCAGTGGAAAGTTTCACTTCCAGTGCTCTCATCATTCTTTGAGGATTTTGAATTTCTCCTGAAACAAAATATTTGGAGTCAACTTTTTTTATCTCATCAATGAGCCAATCGATTCCGCCAATCTTGTAGGATTTATTAATTGTAGCGCGTAGCTTTTCATCAGTTGCCGGAATTTCGTCAATCCCTTCGCAAAATGCTTTGATGTATAATCCTGTTCCTCCGGCCATAACGGCAACATCATTTGTTTCAAAAACTTTATAAACAGCCTCCAGCGCGTAGCGCTCAAAAACTTTTACGTTTACGTCATCAGTAATTGAATGAGAATTGATAAAATAATGATGAACCGCGTGAAGCTGAGCTATCGAAGGTTTAGCCACACCAATATTTAGTTCCTTATAACATTGGCGGCTATCCGCAGAAATAATTTGAGTTTTATGCTGGTGGGCGAGTTCTAGTGCATAAGCGGTTTTGCCAGAAGCTGTTGCGCCACTTACAATAATGCAAGTCTTCTTTGAATTCATATTTAAGTTGCGGTTTGTAAAGAACCCAACAAATTTTTAATTAGATTTCCGTCGTGTTTTCCTCTACATCTACATCCTCATCAGCCTCGGTTTCAGTATCGGCTTCACCTTCTTCACTAAATCCATCAGCCATAACCGTACTATTGAGGTCATATTTTTCTTCTATCTCAGCAAGCTTTTCATTTATAAGGCCCTTTGTTCCATATTGGCTTGGGCCAATACCCTCGCTACGAATACAAAATGGGTAGGTGATTTTACTGTCCTCTTCTTTATTTACATTTATCAGCTCAACCATAAATGACCAATTTTTATGGAAATCGTAAACGTAAATAAATTTTTGATTCGGGTCGCGTATTTCAGATCCAACGGTGGTGTCTTTCATCAGAACAGGTGTCACCGGGTATTGCTTATCATATTTTTCCAGGGTAATTTCTTTACCACGCTGCCATTTATCATTGCTACGAAAAAAAGTAGCACTGTGCTTATTATCAAATTCAAAGCACCTTAAAATTATATTATGCAAATCAAAAAAAGTCTGCGAATGGCGAACAACAACATCCCTGTAAACGCTGTCATCATCTTCCCAATAAATTCTAAATTTTAATACTGCCATACCGCGAAATTAACACATACCAGCCAATTTAAATATTCAAACGCTCTCAAAAAAGCATTTTAACTTTAATCTTATTCAGTCACTCCCAATTCTAAAGCGGTTGTTTTCATATAGGTAAACGCCGCATCAAATTCATTAGGAATTACGCCATCCAATATTGCTTCGCGTACGGCATTTTTTATTTCACCTACAATTCTTGATGGAGGAAGCCCAAACTGTTGCATAATAATTTCACCGGTAATTGGTGGCTGCCAGTTTCGAAGATGATCAGATGCTTCCACTTCTTTTAGCCGCTCTTCCACCATTTCGAAATTTGAAAGAAAACGCTCCACCTTTTGTTTATTTTTTGAGGTAATATCTGCCTTACACAGCGTCATCAGCGCTTCAATATCATCGCCCGCATCAAAAATGAGTCTTCGTATAGCCGAATCCGTTATATTTTCTTTTGTAAGACTAATAGGACGCAAATGAAGTTCTACAATTTTCTTTACGAATTTCATTTTTTCATTCAGCGGTAGTTTTAACTGTGTAAAGATTTTTGGAACCATTCGGCCACCTACAACCTCATGACCATGAAACGTCCAGCCATGGCCTTCTTCAAATTTTTTTGTTGCGGGCTTTGCAATGTCATGTAAAATAGCGGCCCAGCGCAGCCAAAGATCATTTGTGTGTGGCGCTATATTATCCAGCACCTGCAGTGTGTGGTAAAAATTATCTTTATGGCCTTTGCCATCAATGTACTCTGCACCGGCGAGCGTTACCATTTGGGGGAAAATAATTTTAAGCAACCCGCTTTGATATAAAAGATCAAAACCTGTGGAAGGCTTTTTTGTCAACACAATCTTATTGATCTCATCGATAATTCTCTCGCCGCTAACGATTTTTATTCTATCCGCATTTCTTTTTATAGATTCGAAAGTTTCAGGAAAGATTGCAAAATTCAATTGACTGGCAAATCTTATTGCCCGAATCATTCTTAGCGGATCGTCGCTAAAAGTTTGATCTGGTGGTAATGGTGTACGAATAATTTTATTATCAATATCACCAGCGCCATTTAGCGGATCAATGAGTTCACCAAAATCATTTTTATTAAGGCTTACCGCGAGTGTGTTGATGGTAAAATCACGCCGCATCCTGTCTTCTTCAATTGTGCCGGGTTCTACATCTGGCTTGCGGCTACTATAGTTATAACTTTCTTTTCGCGCGCCTACAAATTCTATTTCAAAAGCTTCTTCGCGGCCTTTGCCCAAATTAATATCAACTTCTTTTTTAAAGGCTTGTTTTGGGTAAATTTTTATTTGCGCAGTACCGAAGTTTTTAAAAATATTTACTTCCGGAACAGGCCGAAATTTTTGAGCAGTTTCTTTGGCCAATGCTATTCCGTCCCCAATGCAAACAATATCCAAATCTTTATCTGGCCGGTTTAGTAATTTATCTCTTACGAAGCCACCGATTATATAGACAGGAATATCCAGTTTGGAAGCTGCCAGTTTAATTTTTTCAAAAATAAATAGCTCCTCATCGCTGTAGGTAATATTCATTTGGCAAAAGTAAATGTTTTGTTTCGGCGATTAATTATTCGCGGCCATCTTGATTTGCAGTTGATTAATGATCTATTGTCCAATGGCTGCCGGATTGAAGCGGAAATCCTTTTGCCACAGAATTATTTTTCGATGTATGCATTTTCAATGGCAAAGGATTGAAGTGAAAAGCCGGAAACATAGCTGATTATTTATTAAAGCTGACAGCCCCATTTCCTGCCTTACTTCTTATGATTTTTATCGTGGCATTAATGTTGAAACATATACCATACCTGTAATAAAATCGTTTATTGACAGCGGCTTTTGACACATTGACAAGAAAATAAAATATGAGTATAGACTACTTTTTAGGCGGTTCGGAAGATGAAATGGAATTTATGCCTATCATTCCTTTAAATGAAGATGGAAACGAATTAAATGACGATCAGCCTATTCCCACTGAATTACCGCTGCTTCCTTTACGTAATACTGTTTTATTCCCCGGGGTTGTAATTCCAATAACCGTTGGCCGCGATAAAAGTATTAAGGCTGTTTCAGACGCTTACAAGGCTGACAAATTGATAGGTGTTGTGTCACAAAAAGACAGTTTGGTGGAAGAGCCTGTAGTAAGCGACCTTGTGGATATTGGAACGATTGCTAAAATAATCAAGCTTATTAAGATGCCTGACGGAGGTACAACCGTAATTATACAAGGCAAAAAAAGATTTAAGGTGGACGAAATTACATCGGACGATCCCTATTTTAAAGCAAAAGTAACAGTGCTTGGAGAAGAAGACCTGAAAAATGACAAAGATTTTGACGCTATGGTTTCTTCAATTAAAGAACTGGCGGCCCAAATAATTCAACTTTCGCCCAATCTCCCTTCAGAAGCTTCTATTATCTTACGAAATATAGAAAACCCGGCTTTTTTAATTCATTTCGTAAGCAGTAATTTAAATAGTACTATAGCTGAAAAGCAAAGGTTACTGGAAATTCATAATATTAAAGCAAGGGCGGAAGTGTTGATGAACTTATTGCAAACTGAATTGCAATACGCTGAGCTTAAAAATAAAGTAACAAATAAAACCCGTGCTGAGCTTGATAAACAGCAAAAAGATTACTTTTTGCAGCAACAATTAAAAGCAATAAAAGAGGAACTAGGTGGAGATAATATTGCTGAGGTAAAGGAAATGCAGAAAAAGGCTGATGGCAAAAAGTGGCCCGCGGCGGCAAAAGAGATGTTTAATAAAGGGCTGGAGAAATTGGAAAGAATGCATCCGACAACTCCCGATTATTCTGTTGTTTATAATCACCTCGATTTGATGCTCGATTTGCCATGGGAAGATTATACAAAAGATCAATATGATTTTAAAAAGGCGAAAAAAATACTGGATCATGACCATTATGGAATGGAAAAAATAAAGCAAAGAATTCTTGAATACCTCGCTGTACTTAAATTAAAGGGCGATATGAAAAGCCCGATTCTTTGTTTTGTTGGCCCTCCGGGAATTGGAAAAACTTCTTTGGGAAAAAGTATTGCGAATGCAATTAACAGGAAATATGTTAGGGTGAGTTTAGGTGGTTTGCACGATGAAAGTGAAATTCGCGGCCATCGAAAAACTTATATCGGCGCAATGCCAGGAAGAATTTTGCAATCTATCAGGAAGGTAAAATCGTCTAACCCGGTAATGATTTTGGATGAAATAGATAAAGTAGGGACTGATTTCCGCGGCGATCCATCTTCCGCTTTACTTGAAGTACTCGATCCCGAACAAAATAATAATTTTTATGATAATTACTTAGAAATGGAATACGATCTAAGTAAAGTTTTATTTATTGCTACCGCAAATAATCTGCAAAATATTCAACCCG
>JBDTKB010000153.1:0-5113 GCA_039935555.1 Ginsengibacter sp.
TTATCTTTCGCTACTCTTTTTTCAATTCCATCAATAATTTTTACCGTGGTATCCACGCCTACATCTGCGCTTACCAAAGCATTTTCAAGATCATCCAGCACTTCTTCATCTACGGTACTTTTTCCGGCGATAACCTTGGTTATCTTGTCGAAAAAGCCTTCTTTGGTTTTCTGCAAGCCCTGGTCGAGGCTTTCCTTCTGTTCTTTTTTCCCAAAAATTTTATCAAAAATTCCCATTATGTAAAAATTAGAAGCGGGTAAAAATAAATAAAGCTATCCGCATTGAATGCCGGATAGCCTTAAAAAAAAATTGAAGCCGAAATCAGCTTGCTAAAAAATCTTTGATCTTGTCTTTATGAACAATAGATTCTTTAAAAGTGTAAGAACCGGATTTAGGACTACGCACGGTACGCACTACTTTGGTCCAGTTTTTTGCTTCTGCGGCAGTTTTCTGATCTTTTGTCTTGATCGCGGTTTTTGCTGATTTTGCCATAATAAATTAATTTAATAAGGTTATCGTGTAAAGAAATTTGTTTATTTAATTTCTTTATGAACAGTTACTTTTTTTAAAATTGGGTTGAATTTCTTCAATTCCAAACGCTCAGGGGAATTCTTTTTATTCTTTTTGGTAATATAACGGCTGGTGCCGGGCATGCCGGAAGTTTTATGTTCTGTGCATTCCAAAATTACCTGTACCCTGTTTCCTTTTCTTGCCATAACAAATGTTTAAATATTTTTTTTGATCAGATCTTGGCTCCGCTTGCCCGCATTTCTTTCACCACATTAAAAAGGCCATTTTTATTAATGGTACGAATCGCTTCAGAAGATAATTTTAAAGTGATCCATTTATCTTCTTCAGCAAGAAAATACCTTTTCTTTTGGAGGTTCGGTAAAAATCTCCTGCGGGTTTTTATATTCGAATGCGAAACAGTGTTCCCGGTTATGGGTCTCTTTCCGGTTACCTGACATACTCTGGCCATAATGATCTTTTTTTTCGGACGGCAAAGGTAATGAAGAATTGTTACCTGAAAAATAATTTAATCTACTTTTTTGCAGGTTTATTCGTAATACCTGACAGAATGTGCCGTTTACCTTCAAAAATCGGCATAGGCATAGTTTATGTACACTACTTCAAAAATAATATTATGGAAACATTTAGCAAAATAATTAATGATGAAAAGCCTGTCCTGGTTGATTTTCATGCAGAATGGTGCGGCCCTTGTAAAAGCATGGCACCGGAATTAAAACGCTTTGCAGAAGGACATAAAGAAAATGTGAGGGTTTTAAAAATTGATATCGACAAAAATCAATCCACAGCTTCCCATTTTAAAATACAGGGAGTTCCTACATTAATTCTGTTTAAGAAAGGTCAAATTTTATGGCGGCAATCAGGCGCTATGAGCGCAAAACAAATTGCTGACGCAGTAAATTCAAAATTGTAAATTCACTCGGTTAAAAAAGGAACGATTATAATGGCAGATCATATGATAAATTCCATTTTCCAGGGGGGAATGAGTTTTAAAACAGATGTAAAAGGTCACAATATAACGATAGATTTAGGTACCGCCTCGGGCGGGAATGACCTGGGCACCAGCCCTAAAATTTTAATGTTGGTTTCCCTTGCCGGGTGCACCGGGGTAGATGTTGTAGGAATTCTTAATAAAATGAAAGTCCCTTTTTCTAACCTGGCAATAAAAGTTGAGGCCAGCCTTACCAAAGATGACCCGAAAATCTATAAAGATGTTGCCGTTATTTATTCAATTAGCGTAAACAAAGAAGATCAGAAAAAGGTTGAAAAAGCGGTGGCATTATCACAAGACAAATACTGCGGCGTAAGTGAAATGTTCCGGGCTTTTGCGGCACTTTCTCACAGCATTGTTTTCCTTTAAGAAGAAATTTTTATTTTATTTTTCCCTGATTTTCTTTCGCTCCAAACCCTGGCCATTTGCAATGAGACAGCCAGTAAAATTAATCCGAGACCGAAATAAAATCCTTTCCCAAGAAATTTATTTTCTTTAAAAATAATAAAAGCCAATATAATAGAATAGATAGGCTCAAAATTATAAGTAAGATTTACAGTGAAAGCGGAAATATATTTCAACGCATTCAGGCTTAATATAAAAGCAAACACGGTGCATACTAATGATAAAATTAATAGCCACAAAAAGTCTGCTGCCGTAGGAATAAAATAGGATGCGGGAAAGAAATGAAGGTAAATTGGTATGATAAAACAAAGCGCGATAAAGCCGCCTGACATCTCATAAAAGGTTACTATTTTAGGAGAAAATTCTTTCAATAAAGATTTATTAAAAATTGGAAAAAGGCACGCCAGCAGCGCCGAGATGATTCCAAAAATAATCCCTTGTTTATATTCAGGATAAAAATTGAAGATGAGATAAATGCCGGCGATAGCAAGCAATCCCAAAAAAACTTCCACGATATCAACTCTCCGCTTCATAATTAATGGTTCCATAAAAGATGTGAAAAAACCTATAGCAGAAAGACAGGTTACTGAAACAGAAACATTCGAGTATTTTATACTGCCGTAGAAGAAAACCCAATGAAGCGCTACAATTGCGCCAACACCAAAAAATTTCATTGTATTTGAAAAGGAAATTTTTTCGAGTTCTTTCCTGAAAAATAATATCAGTCCTAAAGCAACCGCGCTTATCAACATCCTGTAACCGACAAGAATGCCTTCATTTAAATCAATCAATTTCCCAAAAATAGCTGTGAAGCCAGCAAGGAGAACTGCGATGTGCAATTGAAAAAACGCTTTCTTCATCAGCCAAATGTATGCATGGCAAAGGAATGTTTAACGGCTCCAATGAAAATTAAAAATTATTGAATCTTTTTGCTTGACTAAGGTTATTCTTAATTGAACTTTTTACAACAGGATTTTAAATATTAACAATCCTTTGTATAAAATTATATAAGGCTGTGGAAATGTAACAGGCATAGTTTTATATTTGCCGCAGTTATTTAAAAGCCAGATATGAATTTTAAAAAAATTAATAACCTTACCGGATGGGCAGTTTGCATTATCGCGTGTACTGTTTATTTATTAACTATGGAAGCCACCGGCAGTTTTTGGGACTGTGGTGAGTTTGCTTCCAGTGCCTACAAACTTCAAATTCCCCATCCACCGGGAGCGCCGTTATTTATTCTTTTAGGAAGGCTTTTCATGATTCCATTTTCTAATCCAGGCAATGCAATTCTTGGGTTGAACAGCATGAGCGCATTGATGAGTGGCTTTACTATTTTATTTCTTTTCTGGAGCATTACCCACTTCGCAACAAAAATTCTTGAAAAAAATAATCCAAATCCACTTACCAGTAATCAAATTATTTCAATAATGGCAGCCGGCGCGGTTGGCGCTTTGGCTTATACGTTCAGTGATTCATTTTGGTACAGCGCAGTTGAATCTGAAGTTTATGCGAGTTCCTCATTCTTTACGGCAATTGTTTTTTGGCTGGTACTTAAATGGGAACAGGAAGTTTCTATTGAACAGGCACGTGGTGTAAAGGGGCAATTTACCAGCGCAGACCGTTGGTTAATTTTAATATTTTATATGATCGGATTGGCGGTAGGCGTGCATTTGCTGCCAATTCTTACAATACCAGCTATTGTAATGGTGTACTATTTTAAGCGGTACAAAGCCACAAAATGGAAAACATTTTGGGCATTTCTTGCAGCTTGTGTAATTACAGGAATTGTGCAGGTTCCAATGATTCAATGGTCGATAAAATTTGCCGGAGATTTTGACATATTCTTTAGAAACAGTCTTGGCCTACCATTCTTCACGGGATTTACCTTCTTTTTTGTGATGGTCGCATTTATTATTTATTTTATGATAAGGCTTGCTAAGAAAAGAAACTGGAATTTTTTACGCCTGGCAATGTGGGCGTTTGCATTTATAATATTGGGATTTTCAACTTATTTCACCACGATGATCCGCTCACTTGCCGATCCTGCAGTGGATATGTTCAACGTTGATAATCCTGTGAGTCTTGTGGGTTATTTAAGCCGGGAGCAATATGGCGACTGGCCAATTTTAAAAGGACAGGATTTTACTGCACAGCCAACTTCTACCACCCCGGTTGATACTTATGTAAAAGGTGCTAAAACATACGAGAAAACAGGCAAAAAATATGTGACTGAATATGCACCTGAAGATCTACATTTTTTTACAAGAATGTGGGATAACAGTAATGACCAGGGGCACGCCGATTATTATGCAAGCTTTGCAGGTATTGGCAAAGACCAAAAGACTGGTGCTTACCTGGACAAACCTACCATGGGCGATAACATCAGCTTTTTTGTAAGCTACCAGTTTAACTGGATGTATTGGCGATATTTTATGTGGAATTTTGCAGGTAAACAAAATGACATCCAGGGCATAGATATGGGCAATGTACGAGACGGAAACTGGCTCACGGGAATTTCTTTTTGGGATAATGCGCGCCTCGGAGATCAAAGTAAAATGCCGGATAGCATCAAGCACAATAAATCGCACAACACACTCTTTTGCCTGCCATTTATACTTGGGCTTCTTGGGCTTTATTTTCAATATAAAAAAGATAAGAATGATACACTTATTGTAGGCTTGCTTTTCTTTTTTACGGGCTTTGCAATAGTATTATACCTTAACCAGGCCGGCAATCAACCCCGTGAAAGGGACTACGCCTATGTAGGTTCGTTCTATGCGTTCGCCATTTGGATTGGCCTTGGAGTACTATATGTAAAAGAATTGCTTGAGAAATTCACGAATAATAAAATGGCCACTTATGCTTCGGCTGGGCTTTGCCTTTTGGCAGTGCCGGTGATTATGGGCGCACAGGAATGGGATGATCATGACAGGAGCCACAAAACAATAGCAAGAGATATTGGAGTTGATTATTTACAAAGTTGCGCACCCAATGCCATATTAATTACGTTTGGCGATAATGATACCTACCCTCTCTGGTTTGACCAGGAAGTATTGGGCATACGAAGAGACATTAGAGTAATTAACTCCAGCCTTATGGGCACAGATTGGTACATAAACCAGCTACGCTATAAAGTAAATCAAAGTGATCCGATAGATGTTATCTGGTCTGCTGACCAAATAATAG
>JBDTKB010000154.1:0-4601 GCA_039935555.1 Ginsengibacter sp.
TTCCACAATGAAAAAGGCAGGCTGTTAATAAAAAGGACGGCATGGTTGAGTATCCAAATTATTGATGAAAGAACTTTACCAGTGTACAAGGCAATAAGATGCAAAGGCGAAACAAAGACCAGGAAGATACAGCCGCAAAGAATAATTGTGGCGAGTGGAATTGCAATGAGATTTGAGATTAAAAACAGCAAAGGCATTTGATGAAAATAATATAGGCAAACGGGAAGCGTAAATACTTGAGCTGCGAGAGAAACTGAAGCCAGCGCCCAAATTTTACTCATTATCTTATTACTAAAATAAAACCAATTGTAAATATGTTTTTGAGAAATTACGATGCCCGTAACAGCGAGGTACGAAAGCTGAAACCCAACATCCCATAACAAAAAGGGATTAAAACACAACAAAACAAAAGCTGAAAGAGCAAGTGAATTATAAATTGAGGAATTTTTATTAAATGTTTTTCCTGTGGCGATAAAACTAAACATAACCGCTGACCGCAACACAGAAGCTGAAGCGCCTGTTAGGAAAGCGAAGAACCACAAACAAAATAATATTGTTATTAAGCGGAGAAATCTTGATTTATTTATAAAAGAAATTTTACCAATAATAAAAAGAAGTAAACCGTAAATTAACCCAAGGTGTAAACCAGAAATGGCAATTAGATGAACAACGCCGGCGTTGCTATAAGCCTGGACAAGGTCTTTATCAAGATCTACTTTGTACCCAATGAGCAGAGCCTTCGCAAGTGCAGATTCATCATTTCCAACAATGTATTGATTTAAAATACTTACAACGTGTAACCGAGTTTTAAAAATTATTGCTTTGTATTGATTGGTGTTTCGCCCTTTTAAAAGAACGTAGTCATTTGGTTTAAGGTAACATTGATAAAAGATCTGTTGAAAGGCGCAATAACGGGCATAGTTAAACGCTGCGGGATTGCCGGAATTTTTTATTGGCTGTAAATTCTTTTTTAAGATGATCCTGTCGCCATAGGTTAGTGTTTTTGTTATGGAATCTTTTGCAAAGTAGACTAGCAATTTTCCGGAGGTAGAAAAAGTTGAATCTCTTCTATTAACTGATTCCACATTCACAAGCGCTTTATAGGATTTAGTTTTTTCAACAGGAGGTTCGGTTATGGTGGCGATAACATAAGCGCTGCTGTCATATTTGTTTCCATACCATTGACAATTGTTGCGAATATCTTTATTGTAGGCGAGAAGTATCCCACATATCAGTAAAAGAATACTGATGAGAACTCCACCCGCCGCCTGAAATTTATAGCGATAGGCCAAGGGAAGGAAATGGAAAGCAGCATATATAATTGCAGCGGTAATACTTGCAATTACAATGGCGTCAAATTGAAATATTAAATAAAATTGTAGGATAATTCCAGCTATAATGGGTAGCGATAGACGCAGGAAGGGCGCTTTCTTCCAGATAAAAATTTTATAAGTTTTAGCCACCTAATAGATTTGGTTGTAATAAATGAAATGCAATAAACTATTGAAAAAAGAAAGGTGATCGTCTAAATAAATAATGAATCAACTATAATTTTAAAAGTAAGGTTTATATAGGATATAACTCAAATAGAAATGATTTCCTGGATTAACAAATTGGAACAATTATTTCGTAGCTAACAATGAAAGACAATTTTTCTTTAAAGAATTTTGAAGAAGGCGGGATTTCTTAATCCAACACTTCATAAGTGGAATAGGAATTCGCCTTGTTTTTTAATTTTACATTACCGACCTGCCGGCAATTAAAAGACTCTTTTACCTTTTCGTAACTGCTTTCTGAAATAAGGATTTGGCCAGGTGTGGCATTATCTTGCAACCTTTGAGCGGTATTAACGACATCGCCAATTACGGTATAATCAAGGCGCCTGAGTTTTGCTGATCCGATATTTCCGCAGATCATTTCACCACTATCAATACCAATTGAAACCTTGGGAAGAAACGAAGAGATTTCGCTTTGCGGGCCAAATTCTTCTATTTGTTTGCGCACAGCAAGGGCAGCATCAATAGCTCTATCCAGATGAAAATTACCTTTAAAAACTGCGAGTATTGCGTCGCCAATAAATTTATCGACATAACCGTCTTGTGCAATAATTTCCTTTACCATTACATCGAAACACCGGTTAAGAATTTTGATTACCGCATCAGCCGGCTCCTGCTCAGTGATGGCGGTAAAGCCACACATATCAATAAAAACAATGGATGCTTCTACCGTTTCATTTGCCAAAAGCTGGGTTTCAAATTCACGGCCATTCATAAAATTAAGAACGGTTTTATCAACATACATTTTCAGTATGTTATTTTCCTTAATTGCATTAAGCGTGCTGTGTAATTGTGCAACATATTCCAATGTTTTTTGAATAGTGATGCCAAGGTCCTGGAAATTAACGGGCTTAAGCACAAAGTCGAATGCTCCACGATTCATGGCAGTCCTGATGTTTTCCATATCGCCATAGGCAGAAACGATAACAGCTTTTGTAAGTATGTTTAACTCGTTCAGCTTTGTAAGCAAGGTGAGGCCATCCATTTCCGGCATATTAATATCGCTTAATAGTATATCAATTTCCGGATCCATTTGTAATTTTTCAAGTGCTTCACAACCATTGGCAGCGAAAATAAAATCATATTTATGTTCTCTTATCTCTTTCCTGAATTTTTGTTTTATTAGAACTTCCAGGTCAGCTTCATCGTCAGCAACTAAAATCTTAGCCATTAATTTTTAGTTTTAATTTTTCCTTCAATAAATTAAAATCAAGTGGTTTGGTAAGAAAATCGTCGGCCCCAAGGGTCATCGCTTTACTATAATTCTCAGAGTCACCGTAGGCAGTTATCATCATTACCACTGGCGGAGGCGTTATATATTTTTGTTTTATTTGTTCTAACAATTGCAAGCCACTCATTCCCGGCATATTTATGTCCGATAGAATTAGTACAGCTTCATGATTATGCTGGGAAAGATAGTACAGGGCCTTTTCTCCCGATTCTGCGAAGGCAAATTGGACTTCATTTTCACGGATTTCTTTTCTGAACCGCTGTTGAAATAAAACCTCCATATCTTTTTCATCATCTACAACTAAAATTTTCATAATGCTGTGTGTTGGTTGTCTTAAATTTAAAGTGTATTAATTAAACAGGCAAGAATATAATAAATTCGGTGAATTCATTTTCTTTGGTTTCCAATTTCAATTCGCCGCCATGTGCTTTAATAATGTCGTAACTTAGCGATAGGCCGAGACCCGTTCCTTCTCCAGTTGGCTTGGTTGTAAAGAAGGGCTGAAAAATTTTATCCTGCACTTCTTTTGGAATTCCATTTCCATTGTCTTTTATTGATATTTCAATTCCATTTTTCAGTTTTTTTGTCGTTAACCAAATTGTTGGCTGATAATTTCTTTGATCATTAATATCCCTATTCTTTTCTGAAACTGCATAAAATGCGTTATTAAATAAATTCAATAAAAGCCTTCCGACATCCTGTGGCACTAAAGAAATTTTATCAATTGTTTCATCAAAATTTGTATTCATGGTCGAGTTAAACGATTTATCTTTTGCACGAAGGCCATGATAGCTTAGTCTTAAATATTCATCAGCAAGGGCATTTACATCTGCAGGCTCCTTTTGGCCGGTGTTTTTCCTTGAATGTTGCAACATTCCTTTTACAATAGCATCAGCACGTTTTCCGTGATGGTTAATTTTAGTTTCATTTTCTCGTATGTCCGTTGCAATAGATTTTACCACCTCCATATTTCCCTTTTCAATTTCTTCCTTCATTTCATCAATTAATTCGGTATTTATTTCAGAAAAATTATTGACAAAATTTAAAGGGTTTTGAATTTCATGGGCAATTCCCGCCGTAAGTTCACCGAGAGAAGCCATCTTCTCTGATTGTATGAGTTGGTTTTGCGTAGCTTTTAATTCAATGAGCGTGTTTTCGATCTGCTCTTTTTGTTGCCTCAATTCTGAGGTCCTTTCTTCCACTATTCTTTCAAGTTCAGCTTTTCTCGCGGTCATCCATTTTTTCTGCTCTTCTTCCTGTTGTGTTTTTTCGTGTTCTTTTTGAAGGGCTTTTTGTTGCTTTCGCGAAACAAAGACCATCGCAATCATCCAGATAAAAGAAAAAACACTTGCCGCGTCCAAATAATTGTCGACGAATTTGTATTGTTTTGCGCTGATCAATTCAAATAAATCCTTTGAAAAAGAAATAATAGCGAATGGTAAAACTGCATACATTAAAGTTTTTGTCGCATATAATTCTTCTTTTAGGAAAGCAACGATAATTATGCTAAACAATAGCAAATGCCAAATCCATTTGGTTACAGGCTCTAGATGAAATATTAGGTCTGCTATAAAAAGAATGCCGATACCATATGAGATAATTTTAATCTCTTGCTTAAATGCATCGCCCTGCCCGTTATTTCGCAAAATCCTGCGGACGTCCCTCAAAAGGAAAAAAGCAATAAACGGTTCTGCTAACATAAATACTGGTTACATAAAATGGTTCAAATGCGTTAACAATATAGTTATAATACTCCAGTTATATGCATGGGTATTTGTATGGTAAATTTGGCAAATTCCCCTCAACTGTTTCCG
>JBDTKB010000155.1:0-3083 GCA_039935555.1 Ginsengibacter sp.
AAGGCAAATAAAACAAAACAATATGAACAGCGAACAACCCATCATCGTAGGACTCGACATCGGTACTACAAAAATTGCAGCCATTGCAGGCCGAAAAAATGAATTCGGTAAACTCGAAATTCTTGGCTTTGGACGTGCCAACAGTAATGGAGTGCAACATGGCATGGTTTTAAACATTGATCAAACCATCAAAGCCATTCAGACGGCTTTGGAAAATTGTTACGCGAGCAATCCAAATCTTCCGATATCGGAAGTATATGTTGGTATTGCCGGGCACCATATTAAGAGTCTGCAGACCAGGGGAGACATCGTGAGGCAAAACACTGAAGAGGAAATAAAGCAGTCAGAAATTGATCAGTTGGTAAATGATCAATACAAAACTTACATACCTGCCGGCGACCAGATAATAGATGTAATTCCACAGGAATTTACCGTAGATAATTTTCAAAATATTCCAGATCCAATTGGGTATAGCGGTGTAAAAGTGGGAGCAAACTTTCACATTATAACCGGTGATAAAAATGCAATAAGAAATATTAACCGTAGTGTTGAAAAGGCAGGCCTTATAACAAAAGATTTGGTGTTGCAACCACTTGCTTCAGCAGCAGCAGTTATGTGCGATCATGATTTGGAAGCAGGCGTGGCTATTGTAGATATCGGCGGCGGCACAACAGATCTTGCTGTTTTTTATGAAGGTATTTTAAAACATACGGCGGTGATTCCGTTTGGGGGAGAAAACATTACCAATGATATTAAGACCGGCCTTGGCGTTTTAAAAACACAGGCGGAGCAAATGAAAGTTCAGTTTGGAAGTGCACTTTCTGACGAAGCAAAATCAAATGCATTTATAACAATTCCCGGCCTGCGAGGTATGGCTCCCAAAGAGATCAGTGTTAAAAATCTCGCAGGTATCATACAGGCTCGCATGAGTGAGATTATGGATTTTGTTGCCTATCATTTAAAACAAGTTGGGCTTGATAACAGGTTGCTGAATGGTGGTATCATTCTTACTGGCGGAGGTTCACAATTAAAACACCTTATACAGCTTACTGAATATGTAACGGGGTTAAATGCACGCATCGGTTACCCGAACGAACACCTTGCCGCAGGACATATTGAAGAACTAGCTAAACCAATGTATTCTACATGTCTTGGATTGATACTAAAAGGATATAACGATTATGAAAATAAACGCAAGCAGTTTGAGTTTGAATTTAAAAAAATAGCAATTCCTGCAGGTTTGCAACAACAAGCCATAGACGAAGTTGAGGCGGACGTTTCAGATCACAAAAATATAACTGTTAAGCCGAGAAAAACTTTGAAAGGATTTATGGATTCCTTTAAAAATGGTTTAATTGAAATGTTTAAAGAGGAAGGAGATTCAGAATTATAAAAAAATTCGCCGGCCCTAACTCAGGCGATTTCATAATTTATTTAGAACTACTAACCAACATAATAAATACACATGATACATTTTGATTTGACAAAAGAACAATCATCTATCCTGAAAGTGATAGGTGTAGGGGGTGGCGGCAGCAATGCAGTCAACCATATGTTTAGCCAAAATATTGAAGGAGTAAACTTCATAATTTGTAACACAGATGCACAGGCAATTGCAACAAGTAAAGTCCCAAATAAGGTACAGTTGGGGCCGCATCTTACGCAGGGCCTTGGTGCCGGCGCCAATCCTACAATAGGAAGAGAAGCTACTGAGGAGAGCCTTGAGGAAATAAAACGTATACTTGAGGTGAACACAAAGATGGCTTTTATAACTGCAGGTATGGGCGGCGGTACCGGCACCGGTGGTGCACCTATCATCGCAAAAATTTGTAAAGACCTTGGCATACTAACGGTAGGTATCGTTACTACACCCTTCGCTTACGAAGGCAAAAAAAGAATTGCACAGGCAGAAGAAGGCATCAGTAAATTAAAGGATATTGTAGATACACTTCTTGTAATAAGCAACGATAAAATGCGTCATCAATTTGGTAACCTTACCATGAAGGCAGCGTTCGCAAAAGCTGATAACGTTTTGGCGACTGCGGCAAAATGTATCACTGATGTTATAAATAGCACTGGCCAAATCAATGTCGATTTTGCAGATGTATGTACTGTTATGAGAAAAGGTGGTGTTGCGATTCTTGGAAGCGCTGCCAGCGAAGGGGCTAACAGGGCACAGCAGGCTATTGAGCAAGCGCTAAATTCTCCATTGCTAAATGATAATGATATAAGTGGAGCAAAATGGATTTTAATAAACATCAATTCCGCCGAAGGTGAAAATGAATTTACAATGGATGAAGTGGAAACCATTCAAAATCATTTGCTGAGCCAGGCGGGAGAAGATACCGATGTAATATTAGGCCTTGGCTATGATAATACACTTGAAAATAAAATTGGTATTACTTTAATAGCAACTGGCTTTGAACATAAAGATCCTTTTGATAAAAAAGAAGCTCCAAAGGTTGAAGAGAAATCAAGCGAAAAAATTGTATTGGAATTGCAACATCCCGAGGATGAAAAGAAAAAATATAAGCAACCCGTTTTTGTTTTTGATGAGAAAAAGGATGAAACTCCTGTAGTAAATGAGTTAGTGGCAGAAGATGATATTGTGGAGCAGCAAGGTTTCAAATCTTTGAAAGAAGAAGACGTTTATTGTTCAATTTCTGAAGATGACACCGATAAAAAAATGACACCTACAATCGTAGAAACTCCTCAACCGGTGGTCGTGAATTTACAGAAGGAAAATGATAAAACTTCGGTTGATAAATCTTCGCCTACAGTTATTCATTTCACGTTATCTTCGGAACCTGATCCAATACCTGCTGATACAAACCAGCAACAGCCGCAAAAAGCTGAAATGCCTGTTTTTAATAATCAATCGAATTTAAATAAGAAAGAAGCTAGCACCGTCCAAACGTCAGGCGGTTATTTGGCTAAACCTTCGCAGATTTATGCGGAGACGAAGCCGTCGGAATCCAAAATCGTAGAGAAACCGACCACATTGCACATTTCAAAAGAGGAAGACGAGCCTGTTATTGAAATGAAATTAGTGGTTAAAAATTCTCATGGAGCGGAGGAGGAAA
>JBDTKB010000156.1:0-6161 GCA_039935555.1 Ginsengibacter sp.
AATGGAATCAAGGTCTTTATTTTCCAGCCAAAGAAATATGATGTGGTCGGGGTGTATCATCTGAGGGCTATTTACATAACTAGTTGATGCGTTTTGATGGTTCCTTTGCACTGGTTGTTTTTTCCAATCGACTTTTTCTATGACGAAAAAACTACTGACCGCTAATAGAATTAAAATTCTTGATACTAAAATCATTATTGAATTGGGTTTAAATTATGTTATCGTTTCTACGAAACATAAATTGATAATAACAAATTCCAAATCTAAGATAGTATGATATTTTCAAATCGATTCTTTATGCAGTTTTATAAATTGTAAGAATACGCCTCTTCGATGTAGACATCACCAGATCACTTTTATATCTCTATCATGTAAATATTTGTACACCGCTGTATAGACATCACTGCGGACTTGTTCAGTTTTGTTAACATCCTTGCACCAAAAAAATATTTTCATTTCAATTGATTTTGCAGTAACCGAAGTAATCAATATTTCGGCGCTTTTTGTTTCCACAATACCTGGTAATGAGCTGATCATTTCTTTAATTCCTTGCTTCTTATCATCATCTATTATCAGTTCCTGGATCATGAAGGAAACGTTAGCCCGAATGTTATTGTCACTAAGCGTCCAGTTCACAATATTGTGCGAGAGAATATCACCATTAGGGATAATTACCTCAGCACCTTCCGGTGTGAGCAACGTGCTGGATCGCACGCTTATTTCTTTTACACGCCCTTTTTTATCACCTATTTCAACGGTGTCGCCTATACGAAGAGGGCGGTCAAAAATTAAGATAATACCTGATACAAAGTTGCTTACAATATTTTGCAAACCTAAACCGATTCCAATGCCAAGTGCGCCAAGGATTACGGTAATTTTATCCAGTGGAAGCCCGGATGCTGCAACGGCTAATAGGAAACCGGCAATTAACAACACAAGGCGGGTGATCAATAATCTTGAGCGTGGCCCTTTGTTGTTAAATGCCTCATCATCGCCAATATCTCCAAAGAAATAAGCAATATATCGTTGTAAAAAATTAGCGATCCAAATAATTGCTAAAAATAAAATTACCCCGCTAAAAGTAAAAGAAATGCTGCCCAACTCTCTTGGAGTAGTTAGAAAGGTAGTGATCCAGTCATTTAATGAATCGTACAAATTAAGGTTAGTAAAAAATACGACCAGCCAAATGAAAATTGCCAGGATGGCAACAAGCAATGAAATGCCTTTTGTAATTCCTGCATATTCAAAATGCTGAGAATATTGTTTACGAATTCTGCTGCTTTGAATCTGCAACAGGAAAGCTTCTGTAGCCAATTGCACAAACACCGTCAAACCTACCGCCTGGAAGAGAGCGGTGTTAGCCGTGGCGCCTAATATTTGCGTTAATGTTACCCGGCCGAATATGTTGCAGACAATAGCGATCGTATTAAAAAGAATATACAGTAGTAAGACCCAAAAAATAGCCCTGAATTTTCTTAATTGCTTTTCAAAATGCAGCAGGGCATATATACCAAGTATACAGGAAGCCACGTTAACGGAGAACGTCCACCAGCGCTGAATAGAAAAGGAAAGGCCTAAAAATCTTGTTGCCGAGAATGCGATAAAAAGCGCCATAAACGCGATCCATGTATAAAACAAGGTATGGGTCATTTGTTTCCAGAAAAGCGCAGTTAGTGCAAGCATCAATACAAAACCAATTGCCTCAATATAAATGGCGGGTGCATTAAGATCGAAAAGTGGCGCAAGGTCTAGTATAAAAATCAATGAAATTAGTATGGGTATCGGGTTAACAAACTTGAAACCGATGGCATCTAATTGATCCGTTTTCTTCAGCCGTTTCGCACTTCTGAAATTGTAAAATATCCAATAAAAGAAAATGATCCCGGTAAAAAACAACAATGATAACAGGTCCCGGCCGTGTTCAAAATAAAACAGGGTTATCTTTCTTTCGTCTGAAAGCACTCTTGAAAATCCCCGAATGGATGTTGGCGACACGCGGGTTGTGCGGGATTCCCAGATATATCTTCTTTCCTTACTAAAGGCTTTGAGACCGGTTGTTTCCAGTAGAGCGTCAGTCCGTGTTGAAAGTTCCCCGATTGTAATAATATTATTTGAAATGCGCGCAAGTGTTTCATCAATGAGAATGTTGACTTGTTTAATTATGCTATCTGCATTTTGCCATTTTTCATGCACAAGTAGGAGTTGTGGCTTAAAGGTTTCCATCAGAGATCTACTGCGAAAAATATCCTTCATTACGCTATCTTTTCTAATTAAGAATATCTCCTTTTTGGTGGCGTCTAAAATGCTGTCATAATCCGTAAGTTTTTCATTGTACTTTTTATTATCACCCGTCAGATGATCAAGAAGCAGATTAAACATCTGCAGGTTTCGGATATTAACGGTGCGGTCAGTTGTGGAAAGCCGTTCTTTAATTATGTTTAATGCAGAGTCGTCTTCATCCATATCCCGGATGATGGCTTTTATTGGGGTAGCAAACTGTCCCACAGCGGGAGCTTTGTTTAAAGTCTGAAAGACTTTACCAATTCCCAACAAATAATCACTGCGAGTAAGGGTATCATCGTTTGCAAAGGCTGATGAATCAAAAGATTTTCCGGTAATTTTTAATGTATCCTGCGCTACGACTGTGCCATAAACGAACGGAATCAAAATAATAAAAAATAATTTCTTCATAGGAAATCCTTAGGGCTAATATTAAAAGTACACAAGAAGCAGGGAAAATGTAAAATATTTTAATCCTGGCCTGGTTGTGGTTTAAACTTGCGGGTTTCTTTGCATAACGAAATAATGTATTTGATAGTATTAAAAGATCAGAAAATTAACATGCGAGTGATACCATGCCTGAATTGACTTTTTGAGTAGATCCGTAGGTTATCTATTTGAAAGTACTCATCATACAGGCCGATAAGGCTGATCAACTGAAGATTTCTAACTGTATATTTTCGCTTAATCGTTAGAGTTAGTTAATGGCGATGCTACATTTATTATTAATTCCTCCCTTTGGGATGCGCTTTTATAAAACCGATTGATTCATTTAAGTTTTGAGCTATTGGATTATTATTATTGCATAAAAAGTTCTTTTGACATAGCAGTGAAAGGCTTGTTTTAATACATTGGTTTTTGGCGCCGAAGACTTCGTTTTCTTTTAACGCATAAACGCTTTTAACTGTTATTTCTCCAATCTTTCACCGCTAATACCTATGAGCCCTTAACGCCTTGCAAATAATGCTTTGCTGAACTGTGTGAATAATCAAGTAAGGCTTTGCAGAAGTTTTATTTGCTGCTAAAGGATTATCGTGCATATCGATGAACTTTTGTTTTATAAAAGTTACCCGATTAGGATACCTATAGTCAAACGAAAGTTCCCGCACGTCATTCAATTTATTATTAGCTCTTCGTTCTGCTTCTATGGTTCTTGTAAGAGTAAATTTGCCAATTTTAAACCATTCATATTTTCCTTTTCGTTTAATTTATTGGGATAGTCTGAAAAACCAGAAATGAAATCAATAATTGATCTAATGTACTTCCTCACAAATATTAGTGCCGTTTATTTTATAGCTCAAGTATAGCTTAGGTATAGATGATACATGAAGGCAATTAAATGTAGTGCTAACAATGAACTGAGTTAGTTAAACCCACCCAAATTCTCCTTCATTTTACCTGATTCATTACTGATGGTTGTACATTTATGTATGGTTAGTATTATTATACCTACGCTTAATGAAGAGGATAATATTGGTAAGCTTGTCCATTATTTAAGGCAAGAATCCGTCGACACGGTTCAGGAAATTATTGTAGTAGATGGCGGCAGTAGGGATGATACAATCAACTGCGCCAGGAATGCAGGAGCAAACGCACTTGTGTCGCCACAAAAAGGCAGGGCCGCTCAAATGAATTATGGGGCCTCAATGTCCTTGGGTGATAACTTATTTTTTATCCATGCTGATACAATTCCACCTCCCACGTTTGCAACTGATATTGAGCAGGCTTGTAAGGTCGGTTTTAGCCTGGGGCGATATCGTTCAAGGTTTGATAGTAACAGCATCCTTTTAAAATTCAACGCATACTTTACACGCTTCGATCTTTTTATGTGTTATGGTGGCGATCAATCACTGTTTATTACAAAAGAATTGTTTGATAATATCGGGGGATTTAATAATGAAATGATCATAATGGAAGATTATGAATTAGTGGAAAGGGCGCGCGGGAAAGGGCGCTATAAAATTTTCGATGCAAGCATCTTAATATCTGCAAGAAAATATGAAATGAACAATTGGTGGAAGGTGCAGCGGGCCAATTACCTTGCTGTGAAAATGTACAGGAAAGGTTTGCCTCAAATGAAAATCGTCAACGCTTATAAAAAAAATCTTGATTACAGGTAGCTCAATCTCCACCTCGCAATTATCCGTAATTATTAAATAATTTATGCAGCAATTTATAACCGGAATTCAGCAGGCGGGCATTGGGGTAGAGGATGCTTCAGCAGCGAAATATCTTTACCGTGATTTGTTTGGAATGGATGTGCTGCTTTTTGACGATGTGGCCGAAGCGAGCCTGATGAAAAAATATACGGGCAACGAAATCCACAGGAGAAGGGCAATTTTATCCTTGAATATGCAGGGTGGGGGTGGTTTTGAGCTTTGGCAGTTTACAAGCAGGAAACCTGTACATAATTGTATTGAACCTGCCATGGGCGATATTGGAATTTTTGGTATCAAATTAAAAAGCGATGACATTAAAAAATCTTACGCATCGCTATTGAATAATTGCCCGGTGACAATTTCGCCCCTATTTAATTCTCCAAATAACACTACTCATTTTTGGGTAAAGGATTCTTACGGAAACAATTTTAATATTGTTGAAAACAAACAATCCTTCAAAAAGACCGCAGGTTTTTGCGGCGGTGTGATCGGGGCTACAATCGGCGTAACGAATATGAATAAGTCTTTAAAATTCTATGTAGAAGTTCTAGGAATAAATAATGTTTTGTATGACATGACCGGGCCGATGCACGACAAGCCAGGCTTGAATAATTCAAATACAATATATCGGAGAGTATTGCTCAGCAAGGCCGCGGCGCCGCAAGGAGCTTTTAGCCGGTTGTTGGGAGATGTACAAATTGAATTGATAGAAGTAATAGAATCGTTGCCTAAGAAAATTTTTTCTAATCGCTATTGGGGCGATTGTGGGTTTATCCATTTATGTTTTGATGTAATCAACATGGAAGGTTTAAGGCAACACGCAATCATGCATAAATTTAATTTTTCAGTTGATAGTTCCAACTCTTTTTCAATGGGGGATTCTGCGGGAAGATTTTGTTACATTGAAGACCCGGATAATACGTTGATTGAGTTAGTCGAAACACATAAGGTCCCTGTCTGTAAAAAATTTGGATTATATATCAATTTAAAGAAACGAAAAAGTAATAAGCCATTACCGGATTGGATTGTAGGGTTACTTGGCTTGAACAAGATAAAATAATTATGGCTTACGTTCATCTACGCCGAAAACAATTACACCACTTGCCTCTTCTTTATAAGTTTTGAAAATGCGATCCCAAAAGCTAAAGACAGAACCGTAATTGGTGTCTGTTTCTTCCCTGATATTTGAGTGATGTATCCGATGCATTAATGGCGAAGAAAACAATTTCCGGTATGCCATGTCAAAAGCTTTGGTGATCCGGATATTGGAATGATGTATGAGAACAATCATAAAAAAAAGTATTTCATAAATAAGGACTGGTAAGAAATTAAATCCCATTAATAAGTAAAACGGCGCTTTAAAAATGGACGAAAATAATAATTCAACAATATGAAATCGCACCGCGGTGGTCGTATTCATTTTTTCATCGCGGTGATGAAAACTGTGAAAGCGCCGAAAAAAATGTTGCGTATGATTGATCCGGTGCCAACAATACATGAACAGATCCATAATAATTATTGTTACAATAATACTCATCCAAAAAGGAAGTTGAACTAAATGCAGTAACCCAATTTTATGAGCATTTGTATATGATAACAATTCTACCAATAATGCAGATGGAATAAAGAGAAAGGCAATATTTAAAATGCCGATCGCTATATTTTTTCCTTCATTTTTTAGATTATTATTCTTCGTGTTTTCAGGAAAAAAATGTTCAAATA
>JBDTKB010000157.1:0-5750 GCA_039935555.1 Ginsengibacter sp.
TACTTATAAAAAGGCTTATGGAACCCAAACTGGGAAACTGGTCATTGATGGGTGGCTTTGTAAAAAAAAATGAATCGGTAGAAAAGGCTGCTTTTCGCATTTTGGAAATACTCACAGGAATTAAGAATATCTACCTGGAACAACTTTATAGTTTTGGTGCTGTAAACCGCGACCCGGGCGGTAGGGTTGTATCCATTGCTTACTTTGCGTTAATAAAAATTGATGATTATACACCTTCATTAATGAAGGAGCATAGTGCAAAATGGTTTGATATACGCAGTATTCCTTCGATGATTTTTGATCATAAAAAAATGATCGCCTTAGCCAGGGAAAGGCTGCGTCAAAAGGTTGCGAACCATCCAATCGGGTTCGAGCTATTACCCGAGAAATTTACGCTTCCGCAATTACAAAATTTATATGAGGCTATTTATGAAACAACCTTTGACAAGCGAAATTTTTCAAGAAAAATATTAGCGCTTAACATATTGGTAAAGCTGCAGGAAAAAGAAAAGCTATTTTCAAAAAAAGGGGCCTTTTATTACAGGTTCGACTATGAGAAATATAAAAAACTTGAACATGAAGGTGTAAGTTTTATCTAGGCTTTTTTTATCCTGATTGAAGATTATTTTATAACGTCGAATCTCTCGTTATTTTAAAATCAGCAGCCAGCCTTTGCCTTTTTCTACCGGGATTTTTTCATCAATTTTGAAAGATTTTTTGGATTGAAAATTTTTAACTTCGGGAGCTGTAATGGTTGCTTTTAAAGAATCAATGCCTAATTTTTCCCAGTCTATTTTTAATTGCACGTAGGCGTTTTCGTTAGCCCAACTTGCAATTGCTATAAGCACTTTCCCTTTCTTTTTAAAAATGGTTGCCAAAACTTTTTCATTATCTGTTTTTACCGGGTTATCATCAACCCAATATCCAATCATTTTTGTGCCCTGCATTCCAAAATCATCCCAAAGCTTCCAAATGGGCCGTGGGTCAGCATTATCACTCCAGGGCATTCGATTGGTCATTCCATAAATCATTCCGCGCCATGGATTACCTCCACCTTGCAACATCTCTCCCATTAAACCAAAAGGAATGCCGCTTACTTCTGTGAGAAAAAAATCAGGATCATTTTTTTCATAATCAAAATATTCCCCAAACCATAAACGATTCAGATAGGGAAAATGCTCCATGTATAAATTAGCGCTGTTATTAAATCCATCATTTTTATTGAATTGGTTGGCAGAATGCAAATCAATAATTCCCGGATGGCCATCATTCGTTAGAACGCGTTTTATTCGTTTCATCGTAACGCGATCAAATGCTACATCATCCAAATAAATACCATCAATGCCTACGTTTTTTGTTAACCAATTCATGCCCTCAACATAGTAATTGTGCCAACGATTTGCACCGCTATTTATGATAGCAGCATCTTTCAATTCCGGAACGAACCACGCAGGTATATAATCACTATCCAGGTGTTCCTGTAACCAACTGAACCCCCTGCCCTTCCCGCCTGAATAGATTTCATGCCCGAGACTTCTTAAAGCAAATATTTCATAAGCGTGGTCGGATAATTCGCGGATCGTGTTATAAATTTTCACTTTTAAACCAGCAGCATGAGCTGAATCAACATAGGCTTTCATGGCTTTCCATTCTATAAACGGATAATTAATATAAGGGTTTATGGCTGTAGCGTGGTGAATATTAATCATAGTAGCCCCGGTAGCTTTAATAGTGTCTATTGGTTTATAGGCGTGAAAAAAACGGGTGCTCCATTGAAAGTCAGTATTGATGGGATGAAACGGTGTAATGAGTAAATTAAAATTATAATAAAGAACATCACCTTTCTTCATGTGCCGTTCACCACTATAATTATTAGCAAGTATTGATTTGCCTTTTTCGGCAATCGTTATCCCGCCTCTATTTTCATTGCCCCATGAAAGTGGCAACAGTAAAGGCTTCTGCAAATAAAAATTGGTATTGAGCGGGCGCACATACTTTTCATCGCGCAAAGAATATTGAAGGCCGGCGTTTACATTTCCAACCCAGGCCCCATCCTGATTCTTATGCGCCACATCCCATTTCCAATCAATATTTTCCGGACGGTTGCCACCTTTTTGGCCCAGGCCCATCATATATTTCGCTTCTTCCTTTTCAAAAGGAATGTGCATGGTAATATCCTTCAGATTGATGTCCTGCAACGCGGTTAGTTTTACCCGGTAAGATAAAAATCCATCGAATTCTATAGATGCAAACACGTTCATTTCCAATGTATCATTACTACTCGTTGCTTTCCATTGAACTGTTCCAGGTTCCCTTTTAATAAATTCAACACCGCCGCATTTTAGTACCATATTTTTTCCATCTGACAGCCTTGTAAAATGAAAATGAATTGGTTCGGTCAATAAATTATTTGGTTCCTCTTTATAACCTGTCATTTCCCGATTGAAGAATGTTTGTATCTGTTTCGGAAAGCCATCATTATTAATTTCTAATTTTCTGCCGAGCAAGCTAATCGTATCTTTTTTAATTACTAACGGCGTATACGGCGCTATCACTGTATTCTCTTGTGCCATCGTAGAATTCAGCCAGCCTAACCGCGTCATTTTCCAGGGCTCATTAACCCCACCATTCTTCTCAACATGATTACTAACTGTAAGGGATATTCGAACTTCTGCTGTTGACTTTCCGTCAACCGAAACAATTGCTTTCCCCTTGTATATTCCGGCGCGGGCGGCAACAGGCACGTCAATTCCACACCAAAGCGCCTGCACTTTGTATTGATCAATATCTAATTCCTTATTGAATGATGATCCCTCGTAGGCAATGCCACCAGTATTAATACAAAAAATATTTTTTGACGAGATTATCTCTCCCTTTGATGTGGCAAGATCACTAAAATTGATCTTCACATTTTCAAGTTTCTGCAAAGCATATATGCCCAATTGAAATGCAAAATTTTCTCCTTTCGAGGCAGTGGAATTAAAATAGTTTTTGGGGTCGTTCACAATCCAGCGCTGGGGAAGATCATTAACCATTCTAATGGAGTGCTCACGGTCTTCAGGAAAAATAATATAAGACGCAGATTTGTTTTTTTCGATCAATTGCTCCGTTTCTGTCTTCGTGGCAATAATTTCCATCGGATAGAAAGTATTGAATGAATCGATAGATTGAATTTCTTTCACGACGGCTAAGGGTGAATTTGTATGTATTCCGCTCAACCATTCATTTGAAGCCGTTGTATCCGGGCTTAAATAAATTCCTTTTGGATAATTGGAGTTGCCTTCATTTTTGTAAGGCATATAATAAACATAATAAATGCCTGCGCCTGAAACCGGCTCAAAATATATTTCTGCTGCCTCACGGTTGAGGCTACCTGCTTTTATATTTAATATTTTTTGCCGTGTTTTCGCATCCTGAATGATAATTCTTTTTGCCCGTGGATTTCTATCTCTCCGTCTCCAGGGAATAATTGCCTTTGCATATTTACCGGAACTGGCGAACTCGAGAACAACCCTGTGATTCCCTAAAGAATCTGGGTTCCAGCAATTTTTACAAGTAGTATAAGATAATTTCTGTGAAAAAACGTTCACACATGTAATGAGAAAAATAACGACAAAAAATCCTTTCTTCATCAATATATTGTTTGATCTTTTTTGGGTAAAAAATATAATGTGGCAATTTATTTATAAGAAATCTAATTCTTAAAAAAATCTCTTTATTATCCGAAGCTTATGGGTTCTCTGTTTTGTTTCAAGATTTAGAATTCCCTGAGTATCGATTTTATCAACGCGTACTTTTCCTGAAGCATGTATGATTTCATCGCTATTGAGCAGCAACCCAACATGAACTATTTTGCCTTCATCATTGTCAAAAAAAGCGAGATCACCGCAGTGAGCCTCTTGTAAAAAATTTACCACTTCTCCTTTTGCAGCCTGTTGCCACGCGTCCCTGGGCAAATGAACATTTAAAAATTTATAAGTCATCTGCGTGAAGCCACTGCAATCAATGCCGAACACAGATTTACCACCCCATAAATATGAGGTATTAAGAAATTTGTAGGCGATCTGTTTTATTAATTTGGGTGTAATTTTTATATCCTCCGGGTCCCACACTTCACCTTTAAAATGAACAGAATTTTTTCTCCAGAAAGCCTTTCCATTTTTAAATGCAGAGAGCACAGATCCCATCGGCACGTTCATCAAATGTCCGTTATAATCAATCTCATTTACCCAACCTGTTGTAATAGCCTTGTCAACACTCTCATAATGATCTTCATCAATATCTGAAAGATGGCTGAGCTGGCACCAGCCTTCATAGCCATCATATTTAAGTGCAATCTTCGCCCAATTATCTGCAACAAATTCTAAAACAAGAGATCTTTCTCCGAACAACTGCTGTGTCACCATTTCAGATTTATGCGAAGGTTCAGATCTTACGGCACTCACGGGCACACAGCAAACAGTATATTGCATATTTATTATTAAGCGTTTATTATCAGCGTAAATTATGGAAATTATTTATGTTTACATCTCATTACAATAATGTAACGCAGCCTTGAATTCACAAAAATACAACGATATAAGTGATTATGATTTGCTGCAAAAATTTTATACTGACCATGATAACAAGTGGCTGGGAATTCTTCTTCCACGATATACAGTTTTGCTCCTGGGTGTGTGCATGAAATATCTAAAAAATGAGGAGGACGCAAGAGATTGTGTTCAGCAGATTTTTTTGAAAGTTATAAATGAACTCCATAAGTACAAAGTTGAATATTTTAAGAGCTGGCTTTATATGATAGCAAAAAATCATTGCCTTATGAAGCTGAGAAATAAGGGCAATTTTACAAAAGAGTTGAATGAAAATTTAACAAGTGTTGCGGATGAAAGTGACCTTAAAATATTGCTTGAAGAAAAAGATGCACTCCTGAATAAAATGATGAACGCAATAAAAAATCTAAATACAGAGCAGCAACAATGTGTAAGTTTGTTCTATCTGCAAAAAAAATCTTATTCAGAAGTTGCAGATATAACGGGCTTTAACATGTTGCAGGTGAAGAGTCACATTCAAAACGGAAAACGAAATTTGAAGTTGATGATTAGCTGATTAGGTTTATTTTTTGAGGAAGGTTTACTTATAAAATGAAAAAAGCATTGGAATCTGTCAATAGGACTATGCTGAAAAAAAGCAAGATTTTATAATAGAAAATGAGTGATGAATTATTAAACATATTATCGAATGACGATGAAGGAATCGACAATCAAAAGTTGATGGATTACGTCAACGGAAAATTATCCGAAGACGAAAAACATGAACTGGAAAAAAAAATGATTGATTCTGAAATGCTTAATGACAGTGTTGAAGGCCTCGAGAAATTTAAAAATAAAAAGGAGGTTTCTAATTTTGTAGCGCAGCTCAACCTTAACCTAAAGAAGCAGCTTCAAAAAAAGAAAATAAAAAAGGATAAGAGAAAATTAAAAGATCTGCCGTGGCTTTACTTTGCAATTATTCTTATCCTTATAATTATTCTTATAGGTTTTCTTGTAGTAAAAAATCATTTGAAAAAGGAAAAGGTTACCACACCAACATCACACTCACAGGTGTTAAAATAAAAAGCTGTTTTAGTGTTTATTTCGAAGCAACCGGCGGTTTGCCTCCTTCTGGAACAAAAATCAAAGCGTCTGAATTCATGCAATAACGTTCATGCGTAGGTGCAGGGCCGTCGTCAAAAACATGTCCCAGGTGAGAGC
>JBDTKB010000158.1:0-10725 GCA_039935555.1 Ginsengibacter sp.
ACTGAAATGCGTATAAGCCCCGGCGTTATATTAACTTTCAACCTTTCTTCTTCGGTTAATTTTCCATGAGTTGTACTTGCCGGATGAGATGCAATACTCCTTGAATCGCCAAGGTTTGCGGTAAGTGAAATCATTTGTAAGTTGTTCAAAAAATTCCGTCCACTTTCCAGGCCTCCCTTCAATTCAAAAGATAATATGCCACCGCCATTTTTCATTTGTTTTTTAGCGATATTATGTTGTGGATGGCTAGGTAAAAATGGATATTTAAGCCACGAGATTTTTGGATTCTTTTCCAATGCAGTGGCAATATGTAACGCATTTTTTGAATGACGTTCCATGCGCACATCTAATGTCTCCAGGCTTTTGCTTAATAACCATGCATTGAATGGAGACAAGGCTGGGCCTGTGTTTCTTACAAAAAGATAGATGTCGTGGATCAATTTTTTTTCTCCCACTATCACGCCTCCTAAAACCCTTCCCTGGCCATCAATCCATTTGGTTGCAGAATGTAAAACAAGGTTTGCTCCAAAATCAATCGGGCGCTGATTCAGCGGGGTAGCAAAACAATTATCTACATTTAAAATAAGGTTGTGCTTTTTTGCAAGAGCCCCTAACAATTCAAGATCAATAATTTCAAGCCCCGGATTTGTAGGAGTTTCCAGGTAAATCATTTTCGTATTTGGCTGTATTGCCGCTTCCCAGTCTTCTGGTTTGTCGGCACTCACATAAGTAAACTCAATTCCATAATTAGGCAAATATTTTTTAAGAATATTATGCGTACTTCCAAAAACTGCTTCGCAGGAAATGATATGATCGCCTTTTTTAAGCAGCGCCATGAATGTTGCAAACACTGCCGCCATTCCTGTAGAAGTCGCTACGCCGGCTTCTGCTCCTTCCAATAAAACCATCTTTTCAACAAACTCATTTACTGAAGGATTGCTGAAGCGGCTGTAAATATTATCGTCTGTTTCGTCAGCAAAGGCGGCCCTCATTTCCTCAGCATTATCAAAAATAAAACTGCTGGTTAAAAATAAAGGTGACGAATGTTCCATCTGATTGCTTCGCTCTGTCTGCGTACGAATTGCTTCGGTAATTGGGTGCAACTTCATGATGATTGATTACTTTTTTTAATTGCCGTTCTTTCTAAAATCAGGTTGCAAATGTACTTCATACTGGGCTTTGCAACAAAGCATGTTTTATTAAAAACTATCCGGGCAATTTCAGCAGATTTTATTTAACCACAACCGGCAAAGTAGATTTTCTAACCACAAGTGTCGCATCGAGCTTTATTTGAACGGGATCTTTTTTCATGTCCATATTTTCCAAAAGTATTTTTGTTGACAATTGTCCCATTTCCAATAAAGGTTGTTCCAAATAAGTGAGTGGCGCATAAAATAAATCTGATGCTTCCATTTCGTCGAAAGTTATGATGGATAAATCGCCAGGTATTTTTATGCCTTTTGAATGGATATATTTTAAGCCGTGAAATGCAAGAATATTAGAAGCAAATAAAATTGAATCTATGGGTAATGGAAGGGCGAGAAGTTCATCAATTGCTTTTTCAACAGAGGATTTTATGTTACTATCAAATAAAATTTCTTTACGCCAATCTTTTTCAAAATGTATATTATTTTTTCGCAGCGCATTTTCATAACCTGTTTTTCTCTCTCGTAAATTATTGAGCGTTGTATTATAAGTAATCATTCCGGGCCTTTTGTTGCCGCCAGCCAGCAGGTGCTCCACTGCCATTAAGGACGCTTTGTAATTATCAAGCGTAACCCAATTCGTTTCAATGAGAGGAAAATAACGATCAATTAATACGAAGGGCACGTCATGTTGAATAAGATAATTCACATTGGATTCTGCATTTTCTGCCGGCGCAATTATGAAACCATCAACTTGCCTGTCTAATAAAGTGTTAATTAATTTGAATGACTTTTCGGCTTGCTCTTCGGCGCTTCCAAAAATCACCGTGTAATTTTTTTTATCCGCTTCTTCTTCAATTATTCTCGCCAGGGCGGAAAAAAATGGATTTGAAATATCCGCTACTATAAGACCAATTGTAAAAGTTTTATTTGTCTTCAGGCTTTTAGCAATTTGATTGGTGCGATAATTTAATTCCTTTGCTGCAATTTTAATTCGCCCGGCTATTTCTTTTCCTATTCTATCTGTTTTTTTATTATTCAGAACATAGGAAACTAACGCGGTAGAAACACCCACTTTGGCCGCGATGTCTTTTAAAGAAACTTTTTTTTTCATGACAATAATTCCGGTCTTTCCTGCATCTTTTTCATCAAAAATATATCATATTTTTTTAAACAACAGATAATCAACGGCTTACAATGGAAGGGTTTTGCGCCTTCAAAATTGGCATTATTATTTCTATACTGTTTAATCGATTAAACAACTTTGATTTAAATATATTTTCAAAGTTCAGTAAATAAAGATTTAAAAAAATAAAAATATGGAAACGAATAAAAATATTGGATTTATAGAATGCGGCGCAAGAGGCGGAATATCGGGCATTACCTCAAATAATAATCTGGAAGGATATACAGTTAAAAAAATTATGACAACCAATAATGTTCCAGATGATATTGCACTGTCTCAATTTCCCGAAGCTCAATTAGTAGACGATATAAAATATATTATACAAGATTCCGCAATTGATTTAATCCTTGTTTCAAAGCCAAAACAAACAGATTTAAGCCTTATCAGCGAAGCCGTACAGGCTGGAAAAAGCGTAAGAATTATTAATTAAAAAACGCTTCGAATTTAGCCATAAAAAAATATTATCGATTGCAGCAAGGGATTCATTTTTTCAAAAGTAGTGAATCTCTTGTGGCAATCTTTTGCTCATTGTGGAGATGAATTATTTGGGTTCGAACCTCTTGGATGTTTTAAAATGAGTGGATAGTTTTTAATGAATGAGTGTTCCGATTACCTTATAAAGTGTAAGGCAACTTGTGAGTATAACTAATGCTCCAATTGCGATAAACATTTTTTTAACTGGAACCTTACCCACCAGCCTTGCAGCAATGGGCGCTGCCAGCAAGCCACCAAATATTAGTCCCGCGATATCTACTAAAGGCAGGCTTTTTAGAAAAATAAAAAAGGTAATTGAACTACAAAGCACTACAAAAAATTCAGCAAGACAAACGGAACCAATAACATAGCGTGGGCTTTTTCTTTTTGATATTAAGGTACTTGTAACCAGGGTTCCCCATCCGCCACCAGCAAATGAATCCATAAATCCACCGATTGTAGCAAGCCATCCGGCACCTTTTATTTTCCCATTTACCTGGGTTCTTTTAAAGGCTTTTCGTAAAATAAAATACCCGAGATAAAACGTGTATAATGAAAGGGGAATTCTTATGTAACTTGAATATTTCTGTGCAAAAAATGCAAGCGAAGCTCCAATAACTGCACCTATAATTCCGGGTATAACGAGGCTTCTGAATAATTTTTTGTTGATATTTCCAAAGCGATGATGGCTGTAACCGGATACGCCGCTGGAGAATACCCTGGCAGAATGCACCCTGCTACTAACGATAGCCGGGCTAACGCCATTGGCTAGAAGAAAAGTGGTAGAGATTGTGCCATAACCCATACCTAGAGAACCATCAACCATTTGAGCAATGAAGCCTGTGCAGAACATTATAAGAAAGGGTTTTGTATCTACATAACGTGGAATCGTTTTTACTCCATCAACCAATTCGTTAAAAGGAATGTATGATAAAATTCCATGTCCTAAAATCATGAAGAAAAATGCAAGAAGGCACCAGCCAACGATTTTCTGCCATTGTTTGGGACTGGATTTACCAGTCTCTTGAGCGATTTGTTTAGCTGCCAGCACGGTAGTTATTTCATTGAGGTGCTTGACTTTTTCTGAAAAATCGCCATTGATTCCCCGTCTTAGAATTTGCATGTTTTGCAATACATCTTCTATTTCATCAGGCATCATTTCATTAATTTGTTCTTTCAATCGCTTTGCAATTGTTGGCGATGTGCCGTTGGTAGAAATAGCAATTTTAAGGTTTCCCTTTTTAACGATCGAGCTTAAATAGAAATCGCACAGTTCAGGTTTATCTGCAACGTTCACAAGTTTACCGGCACGATGCGCATCATCACGAATCCGTTCGCTGGTTACAATATCATTTACCGCCGCAATTATTAAATCTGCTTCTTCAAGGTCAGAAAATAAATAAGGCCTTTCTTCTATACTTATATTTGAAATATTTTTTGAATAATTATAAATTTCTTCCTGCACATTAATTGCCACAAGATGAATGATTGTTGCAGGCGAGTTTCCTACAACTGCGGTTAATTTTTCCAAAGCGACATTTCCGCCGCCGATAATAAGCAGGCGAAGTGTTTCAAGCTTTAAAAAAACAGGAAATAATTTATTTCCTTCATCAATTATTAAATCATTATTTATGCCGGTCACCGTTATGAATTTGTTTTTTTTATTTTATGACTGAACTGCTGAACAAAATTTACGCGAATTATATTTTGATCTTCTAAAACAGAACTGGGATTTCGCCATTGAAATATTTTTATATATTGAGTTTGCAAAACTGAAGAATTGTTTACTTTAAAATTAAGGCCTGCAAAGGTTCTGTTTTGATCAAAAAATAGTTGAGTATTTAAGTGCCCCGGATTTACAAAAATTTCATCACCAGCAAGCAACCTTATTTTATTTTCTATTAATGGGAATGTCCATTCAAACCGATACCTCAACCTGAATATATATTGATATTTTCCTATTTTTTTATTGTTTGCAGTTTGCTGCAGAAATCGCTGCTCCGTTCTTATTCGCTGAAATAAATTAACCTTGTTTTTAAATTTCAGCATATACGAAGCTTCTTCCCAAGGCCTCCATTCATTTTTAAAAAAGTAATCGGTTTTATTGTATTGAGCACTTCTAAAAAGAGCACCACCAACGGCTAATGAAAGATTTGGTGTTACACTATAACTTAAGCCAGTTCTTACTGCATACAAAAGCCATTGATCTGCCCAGTTAACAGTTCTTACCTGGGCATCACTTACCAATGCCCACTTATTATTGAAACGAAAGGTGTTGTTGTAGGAGAGCCAAAGTATATTATAATGCTTCACGGTCTGTTGCGCCCTTGCCAGTGCAGGTGTAACCAGGAAAAGCAAGACCAAATATTTACGGGCTTTCATTTAATTAAATAGTTTTCTGAAAGAATAATCCCCAAAACCTTCGCCATTTTTTCTTTCAACTTTGAAGTCAGAAAATAATCTATCAAGTGTCTCAAGAATTGATTCTTCATCCAAATTTTCTTTATAAATTTTATTAAGCCGTAAACCCTCATGATCGCCTCCAAGATGAAGATTATATTTTCCCATCGCAGTCCCAACGAATCCGATTTCAGCATTATAGGATCTTGCACAGCCATTGGGACAACCAGTCATTCTAATGATAATATTTTCATCGCTTAAACTATTTTTTTCGAGCAGCGATTCAATCTTTGTAATTAATGATGGCATGTAACGCTGTGCTTCTGCAAGCGCCAAAGGGCATGTAGGCAGGGAAACACAAGCCATGGAATTTTTTCGAATCGCAGAAGCTTTATCGGTGTGCGCGATTACTCCGAATTGTTTTAAAATGGAATCAATCAAATTTTTATCGTCAATAGAAACTTCGCTTATTATAATATTTTGGTTTCCAGTAAAACGAAAGTTTGCCTTTCCGGTTTTGGCTATTTCTAAAAAAGCGGATTTCATAGCCACCTGCTCATCATCCAGTATTCTGCCGTTTTCCACAAAGGGTGTGTAATACCAAAGGCCTGCGTGGTTCTTATACCAGCCATAATAATCAACTCGGTCACTAAAGGTAAATGGTCTTGCAGGTTGTAGTTTAAAGTCAAGCCTTTTCTCTACTTCTGCTTTAAATACTTCAACTCCTAACCTATCCACTGTGTACTTTAAGCGCGCAAGTTTGCGGTCGCTCCGGTTTCCAAAATCACGCTGAACTGTTAGTACCTCATAAATGGTTTTCAAAGTTTTTTCTTCGCTGTCTGTGAATCCAATTATGGTCCCTAATCTTGCGTACGTTTGTGCGTTACCGTGAGTCGTTGATAAACCCCCGCCGATGGCAATATTAAAGCCTAGTAATTTACTATTTTCTATAATTGCAATAAGGCCAATGTCATTGATAAAAACATCAACATCGTTATTTGGCGGAATAGCAATTCCTATTTTAAATTTTCTTGGCATATACCTTTCCTGGTATAACGGATCCTCTTCATCTTTTTTATCAAATATTTTTTCCTCGTCAAGCCATATCTCATAGTAGGCCCTGGTTTTAGGCATCAGTAACTTGCTAATTTTATCTGCATAAGAAAAAATTTCTTCGTGTAAAGCAGATTGTTTTGGATGCGCGCTACACATTACGTTACGGTTTATGTCGCCGCAAGTTGCAATAGAATCAAGGTTAGCTTTATTAAACTCTACTATGGTGGGTTTTAATTTCGATTTGTATAAACCGTGGAGCTGAATGGTTTGTCTCGTTGTTATTTTTATTACGCCTGTTGAATTTTCGCCGGCAATATTGTGAGCGGCAATCCATTGCTTTGGGCTTAAAAAACCACCGGGCAAACGAAGACGTATCATAAATGAAAATAACCTTTCAAGTTTTTTTTCTGCTCTTTCATCACGCCGGTCGCGATCGTCCTGCTGATAAATGCCATGAAATTTTATTACAGACTGATCATCTTCACGAAGAGCGCCCGTCAATTCGTCCTGCAAGCTTTCTTTAATAGTCCCGCGCAAGCCGTCACTTGCTGTTTTTATTTTTTCTATCGACGATAAATTTTCCTGCATAATTTCATTTAATCTAACTAAACCATTATTTAATAAACATCTTTAATGTATCTGCCATCTTCTTTTAAATCATCAAGATATTTCACGGCATCTACTGGTGATCTTTCCCCAAACTCCTCAATAACCTGCAATAATGTTTTTTCAACATCCATGCTCATGGGGTCTTTCGAGCCACAAAGGTAAACGTAGGCGCCGGCGTGCAACCATTCAAAAAATTCTTTTCCTTGTTGAAGGATTCTATCCTGTACATAAATCTTTTTTGCCTGGTCTCTTGAGAAGGCTGTGCTCACTTTTGTAAGTACGCCCGTATCAACCCAATTCTGTATTTCGCTTTGATAAAGAAAATCAGAAACAAAATGTTGCTCCCCAAAAAAGAGCCAATTTTTACCAGTAGCGCCACTGGCATCACGTTCCGCAATAAAAGATCGAAATGGCGCGATGCCGGTACCCGGGCCTATCATGATTATATTTTTATCCTCACCGGGCAGTCGAAATTGATTATTAGGATGAATGTAAAACTGCAGATTTTTTTCAATATTAAAATTTGATAAGAACGCTGAGGCCAACCCATGTTCAATCCGGTTATTTATTTTAAAAGAATTATTTGCAACCGTGATATGGATTTCATTTGGATGAGCGGCAGGGGAAGAGGCTATTGAATATAACCTTGGCGCAATTGGTTCTAAAATTTTTACAATGTCGACAAATTGATTGGAATCTTTGACCGGATAAATTTTTAAAAGGTCAATTAAATCCATTCTTTGGATCACGACATCCTGTTGAACAAATGAAGCATACTGTTTTACAACCCTTTCTGGCAGGTAAATAATATTTAGTTTTTTATGAAGTAAGTCTTCAATCGATAGCAACTCATTTTTATAATCAATGTTAGTTGAGCCATCGATGCCGGTTAATGATATGATCTCTTCAACAAGTTGCTTATTATTTTCAGGAATAATTCCTATAGAATCGCCGGGTAGATACACTACATCCTCTGCATCAATTTCTATATGATAAGTTTCTTTATTGCTACCCCTGTCATTCAAATTTATATGAGCGAGTAATTTTCCCTGATAAATTTTCTTACCAGGCGATTTTCTTGTTTCAACTTTTGGGGCGATAATTGAATTGATTTCTGTGTTATCTTTTAGCGTTTTGCAAATTTCGTCAAACCACTGCTCAGCCTCACTATCGTAATCAACATCGCATTTTTGTATTGGAAAGAAGCGCTTTCCTCCTAATTTAGTAAGCTGCTCATCTACGTCTTCCCCGGCCTTGCAAAATAGGGGATAGGAAGTATCTCCTAAAGCCAGCACACTATATTTTAACTTATCCAGCTTGAATCCATTTTGATGCACATGATCATAAAATTTTTTTGCTGCCGCGGGCGGCTCACCGTCACCGTGAGTACTTATAACGGCAAGAAAATATTCTTCTTTGTTAAGATCTGACAGACGATATTGATCAAGGCTCTGCACTTTTGCATGAATACCTTTTTTCTTGGCCTTAGCAGCAAATTCGGTAGCTAATTTTTTTGAATTGCCAGTCTCTGTTCCGTATGCGATGGTAATTTTATTTATTCCATTTTTTGCTTCAGCTTTCTGTGGTTCATTAGTTACTTGTGTTGAAACAATGCCATTCAAATATCCATTCATCCATATAATTTCATCATTGGAAGAATTGCTGATAAGATCCAGTAATATTTTTAATTTATGCTCAGCTAACATGTTTTTGCAATTTATCTGTTTCAATTATTGATACTACAGGGCTCGTCATCGGTTCAAAATAATAATCGGTACTATTACTATTTTGAAGCCACGCAAATTGTTGATGAAGCCCGACAACTTTTCCAATGATGACTAACGTGGGAGATATAAACGATTTTTTTTTGAATTTTTTTTCATATTCGTACAAACTTGTTGTATGAACATTTTGAAGAGGTGTAGTCGCCTGCTCAATTATTGCCAAAAGTTTATCCCGCCCGATTTTATTCTCTATTAACTTTTCAACCACTTTAGATAATGTTTCTGATGACATATAAAAAATCAACGTATCGTCAGTCCGGGCTAACTCTTTCCAATAATTATCTGGCACTATCTCGGATTTATAATAAGTCAAAAAACGGACGGCAGTTGCGTAGTTTCTTGCTGTGAGCGGAATGCCGGCGCAGGCTGCAGCTCCCAAAGCTGCTGTTACGCCTGGTATTATTTCATAAGAAATATTATGAGCAAGGAGCGCATTTAATTCATCCATAATATTTGAAAAAATAGATACATCTCCGCCTTTTAATCGTACCACTAATTTTCCGGCCAATGCATATTGAACCATCAATTCGTTAATGGTTTTTTGCGGTGTAGAAACTCCTCTACGGCATTGTTTTCCGACATGAATAATTTTAGCATTTGGATGGGCATACCTTGTCAATATTTCTTCGCTCACTAATCGATCTGTAAGTATTACATCAGCCTTGCCAAGATATCTCGCTACCTTCATAGTTATGAGCTCGGGATCGCCGGGGCCTGCTCCTGCAAGTATTACTTTTGGTAGGTTGTGTTTATGTTGGACCATGTCAGTCTACTAAATTTGTAGGGTTATTATTTAAAAAATTTTACTATTGTATCATACAGGCACCAACTGTCACGCAACTTGTTTCATCAATTAAGATTGCTCCTCCGTTCTGCCGTAATTTTTTATAAGAATCATAAGCAATAGGCGAGGAAGTTTTTATAGTTGCTTTAATGATGTCGTTGAGCATTGCCTTCTCTGGTGAATAATTTTTTTGCAGTGTGTTTACATCCAGTTTGTATTCAATTTCTTTCACTACACTTTTCACTAAACGGCTGTTGATCTGCAGCAAATATTTATTACCGGGCTTCAATGGTTTGTTATCCATCCAGCAGAGTAATACTTCAAATTCCTGCTCACTGTGTGGCTGATTGTCTAACGGAACAATCATATCTCCACGGCTTACATCCACATTATCTTCCAAATGAACCACAACGCTTTGCAATGCGTAGGCCACATCAATTTCCTGCCCACCAATTTCTATTGCTTTTATAGTACTTTCTATTCCGGACGGAAGAACAATAATTTTATCTCCCTTACGATAAATGCCGCTGATAACCTGGCCGGCGTATCCCCTGTAATCGTGTAGATCCGCTGCCTGCGGGCGAATTACATATTGAACTGAAAATCTTGGATCAGTTAAATTTATATCCGAATCAAGTTGAACATTTTCTAAAAGATGCAATAGAGATTCGCCTTCAAACCATGAAAAATTTGCAGACTTTTCAACAATGTTGTCGCCATTTAAAGCACTTATCGGAATGTATTGTACATCTTTAAGATCAAGTGATTTAGCAACTTCCTGGTAATCGATAACAATATTATTGTAAACATCTTCAGAATAATCTACAAGATCCATTTTATTGATGGCAACGACTACATGTGGAATATTAAGAAGCGATGTGATAATTGAATGACGCCTCGTTTGTTCTACCACGCCATTTCTTGCGTCGATAAGAATAATCGCCAACTCTGAATTGGAAGCGCCTGTAACCATGTTGCGGGTGTATTGAATATGGCCTGGTGCATCGGCAATAATAAATTTTCTGTTTGGCGTTGAGAAATATTTATAAGCAACATCGATGGTAATTCCCTGCTCTCTTTCTGCGCGTAGCCCATCCGTTAGTAAAGCCAGATCGATTTCCCCGCCAGCTTTATTTTTGCTTTGCTTTTCTATTGCCGCGAGCTGGTCAATTAATATTGATTTGCTGTCAAACAAAAGACGCCCAATCAAAGTGCTCTTTCCATCATCAACACTGCCTGCGGTAATAAATCTTAGAATGTCCACTAAATTTTATTTTAGATTTTAAA
>JBDTKB010000159.1:0-15637 GCA_039935555.1 Ginsengibacter sp.
CGACGCTGAGTTTAAAACACATTTCTTTTCTTTTATGCAGGTTTATTTGAAAGCCAAATATTCTGAAGAAACTTTAACCGATGCCGATAAATCTTTAATAAAAAACTTCTTTGCTCCTTTTCATAAAAGGGTAAAAGAGCAAGTTCCTTTGAGACAACGTTTTGCTAAATTCTTAAATTTTTATTCGACCTTAAACTTTTTTTCAAAACAAAAAATATAATGCATGGAAACTGTGAACACAGAAACGGCGCTACAAAATATACTACGGTTAACGGATAATATTGAAACTGTAATTAAAGGTAAACGAGACCAAATTAAATTCGTACTAACGGCATTAATTGCCAAAGGTCATATTCTTATGGAAGACAATCCCGGCACAGGCAAAACGGTGATGGCTAAAACGCTTGCACATTGTATATCCGGAGACGGGGGAAGCGATAGTGTAAACTTTAAACGTATTCAATTTACTCCCGATTTATTACCAATGGATCTCATAGGAACTCATATTTTCGATGATATAAAAAAGGAATTCATTTTTAAAAAGGGCCCGCTGTTTTGTAATGTTTTACTGGCAGATGAGATCAACAGGGCTTCTCCAAAAGTTCAATCAGCTTTGTTAGAATGTATGGCAGAAAACCAGATCACCATGGGTGAAGTTACCTATAAACTAAGCGATTTATTTTTTACGATTGCTACTCAAAATCCGGTAGAGATGGAAGGAACTTATCCGCTCCCCGCTGCGCAGCTGGACCGGTTTTTTATTAAAATAGTTTTTGGTTATGTTGATGAACAGACAGAATTGGATATCTATAAAGATTACCTGGGCATTAATAATAATCTTCAGCGTTTGCGTCAGGTGCTTGGTATTGATGAAATATTGCATCTTCAACAGCAAAGTGAAAATGTTTTCGTGCATGAAGAAATTATTAAAGCAGTAAGAAATATCGTGTGGGCTACACGAAAAAATGCCGACATTATATTGGCTGCTTCTACGCGCAGCGGAATAATTTTCTTAAAATGCCTTAAGGCCTACGCCCTGGTTAACGGACGCACTTATGTAACGGAAGATGACGTAAAAGACCTTTCCCAGCCTGTGTTACAGCATCGCCTAATCTATAGAAACAAAGATGCTAAAGCGAATACACTTAACAATATTACGCTGGCAGAGATGGACCGGCTTTCTAAATTGAAAATTAATTAAGAGTAGCAAATGAGTTTTCGGTATTTAAAATCTTTCACTTTTTTTGTTTTAATATTTGTTGGCAAAACATCATTTTGTCAAAATAGTGCGGCACGTTACGAGATTAACGCAAAACGGATTGGCGTAAATTTTTTTGATAAGGACGCGTTGCCAAGAAGCCGTGAATTTATAAGGCTGGACAGTACTTACTATGTTGGCTGGTATTATGAAGGAATGTTTAAGTATGATCGTGCGGCAGATTACCAGGGTTATAAAAATTGTATTGAGTCGCTAAAGAAAGCTTTGTTTTTGTTTGAAAAAAATAACAATTACAATCTTAAAACTGTTTTTACACCGGGACGTTTTGGCCTTGCCCGAACTGATATTGTACAACTCTGCAATGCCTTATACGACAGCTATTCCAACGTGGAAGAACCGGATAGCGCGATGTGGATTTTAAACAGGGTTCAAAGCTGGAAAACAGGAATCGATTTCATGGAATATAATATTAAGGCTGCATGGACCATTCATCGTAACCGCTTTTATTTGTATAAATATTCCTTTTTAAAAAACTCAGTGGAAGAGAATGAACAGCTTGCGCTAAACCACTTATACACGGCACTTGCAGGAGGAGACGCAAACTCGATTTTTTATCTTGCCATCATTCACAATTACCTGCTAAACATAGATTCAGCGGCCCTTTACTATGACATCCTGAAACAGACTGGTGGATTTTCATACAACAATTACGCTCATTTTCAAAACACGCTCGGCAATTTTGGAGAAGCCATTACCGATTTCGAAAATGAGAAATATGCATTTGATAAGCGACTGATAGAATCGTATTATTTTCTTCCAACGCTTTTTATAAATAGTGGCAAAAGCAAAGAAGCTATTGATGAAACAAATGGAATTATTAGTACAAATGGCTCTACACCTGGCTTTGGCTGGTATAATATTGCGCTTGCAAGAAGTTACTTATATAATGGGCAACTCGATAGTTGTGATAAAGCCATTACTAAAGCGGCGCAATTTAAAGAGGTACATATCGGTACCACGCTGGGTCAGTCTCAGTACGCTTTTGCAGTTAACGTAATTAAATTGATGCTGGCAACAAACAAGATTGAGCAATTAAAATTTCTAAATAAAGGTTGGTGGTATTCATTAAATAATTTATCGGAAATAGCTGCCCTAACGAGCGAAAAGTTTCTTTTGAAATTCGCGCTTGTAAATGAACTCGCAGCCAATCCGGAACGTCAGCAGGTAATCTATAATATTTTTACAAGTGAAAACGTGATCGGGTTTGATGAAATTTTAAGTATGATGAAGAATATAAGTCCGCAATATTTTGCAACCGTATACAGGCAAAAAGAACAGAATGAAAAGCGAAAAAATATTGTTCGGTATATGCAACTTTTTTACGGCGAATTTTCTTACGAAGCGGGTAACTATAAAGAGAGCAGGCAAACCTTTGAAACGATACTGCAAAATGTTCTTTTAGACACGGCACATGAAAAACTTTTTGTGGCAAGATTGTATGAAAGCCTTGCCAGGAGCTATACTCATGATGACGATAAGGACCAGGCGGAAATAATGAAATACAATTTTTTTAAACAATATCCGCAACTGATACCTTTTAGTGGATTTAAAATCAAAATGAACCTTTCTACCGGCGGGTTAAACACTGCGCAGGAAAAGAACATAATAAAAGAATTGAAAGATTGCGATATTGATTTTACAAATGATGCGGGCATTAATATCCCAACAGCCTATATAAATTTTCGGGCGATAAAAAATAAATTTGAAATAGACTACCAGGTAACCGATGTAACCGGCAAGCTAGTTGTTCCCTTACAAAAAATGTATTTTAAAAAAGAAGATGGAGTTGGAAAAGAACTGGCGTTAAGGTTGTTTGGTATTGGAGGACCTGTCGAGTTTAATTAATTAAGTAGCGTTTCTTTACCCATGATGTCTGTTATTCAAATCAATCACTTCGGTAAAGCTGCCCAATTAAAGCAGGGCAATGAAACGATAAAAAAAACGAAATAAAATGTTTTGAACACCTGTTTATTAAAGCAAAACATGCAAGTGAGCCAGTTGAATTAGAAGTATAAATATAGAGCGGTGATGTACCGCTCTATAACTTTTTCTGAAGAATTTGGATCGGCTCGAAATCATTTATAGACTGGTGCAAAACCGCTCTGTCATTCATTTACGATTCAGATTCTACTTCGCCAAAAATTATCTTTTTAAATTTTTGATAAAGGAAGGAAATGACGAGCAAAACAATTCCTATAAAAAGATATGCAATTACTTTTTCTACAGAATTAAAATCCACACTGTCTATTAATAACAATTTTATAAGTGTAATTGCAAATAAAATTATGGATGATATCCGGAATATCTTTAACCGGTAAATCATGCCAACTATAAATAGTACAATTGCCATTACAACCCAAACAATAGTAAGGGTAAAGCTGGTATATTTTATTGCTGCAAATATTGTAAACGCCGTAAGAGAAATACAAAAAACACTGTTATATAAATAGCCTTGCAGAAATAGAAATTTCCTCAATGTAATACCAGCCAACAAATATGCCATCGCAAACGAGAGTGTAATAATTTCTATTGAATTGCTGTCCCCGCTTTTGTATAAAGAAAATAACGAAAAATAAAAAACCACTGAGTTAGCAATAACTATAAAAACATCAGACTGGTCTATAGGCAGCCTCTTCATTACTTTAAATACGAGGGAACTAAGCATAAAAAAGATAAAAAATAAATAGCAAAACAATATGCTTATATCATTGGCATGATCTGCCGAATAAATGATCACCCAACTCAGGTAAATTATCCACGTGGTAAAAAAAGAAATATAAGTTAGGGCAAGCCAGTATTTTTTAAATGAAATAAGCAACACGCCGGAGTTAACAAGAAAGATATAACTAAATAAAGCCGCGACGTTTTCTGAATTGCCTTTTACAAAAAAAGGGATGCCGTAAGCGCCCACTAATCCAAGAATGGCAATTTCTTTTTTATCATATTTCAAAGAAAAATAAACTGTTAAAGCAGTAAGCACTAACATCAATAAAAATGCAATGGAGCGCGGAATGATATTGTAATATTCAAATGCGGCATAAGTTGTAAAATATGCAGAAGCCATGGCGCCGCTAAAAAGTATGATACTTAATAACTGGTATTTTTTTCGAAGCCGTGCTGAAAGAATAAACAAGAATGCACCCGCAATGTAAGTGAGCAAAATGCGCATGAAAGGAGAAATAAGATTGATATCAATAGCGTATTTCACGCCGATGCTCAGGCCCGTTATTAATACAATTATCCCTACAAAATTTATAAGCTTTAGCCCGATAAAGTTCTCAACGCCGAGAGTTGGCTTCGCAGGTTTTAGCACGTTTATTTTTTTAACAAAATCCTCTGACCCATCATTTCCATTTCTTAGCTGTAAAATTTCTTTCCTCATTAAAATAATTTCTTCACGGTATCTTTCAATTTCTCCTGAAAACGCTTCCATCTTTTTCATCAACTCATTTATCTTCTCTTCATTATCCATAAAAATTTATTCAATTAAATAAAATTTTAAAAGAAAGTAGTAGCCTTAAAACTATTATCAAAGCGCCTGTTTATTATTTTATTACCGGTAATGAAATTAATTATAAACTTTGTGGAATTTTATTTTAAAATTTATAAATAAGAAACGATGGAAAATTTAATGAACCTGTCAATAAAAATGTCACTCGATGCATGGAATCACGAGGTTAGCAAAGTAGATAAATTGCTTAATGAACTTTCGGACGATCAGCTTAAAAATGAAGTGGCACCGGGCAGAAATACCGGCGTTTATCTTTTGGGGCACCTTGCTGCAGTGCATGATGCGTTGTTCCCTTTATTAGGTGTCGGTGAAAAATTACATCCGGAAATGACCGATATATTTATTAAAAGCCCCGATAAATCGCAGCATACAAAACCACCGATAAATGAACTGAGAGAATATTGGCAAGAGGTAAATAAAAAATTATCTGGCGAGATCAATAAATTTAATGATGAGCAATGGTTACAAAAACACACGTCGGTAAACGAGGAAGATTTTAAAAAAGAGCCACATAGAAACAGGTTGAATGTTTTAATCAGCAGGACCAATCACCTCGCCTATCATTTTGGGCAACTCGCGCTTCTAAGAAGATAATTTTTGAATAAAAAAAAGTCAATGCGCTTTTACTTAAATCAAAAAATTAAGAGTATTTCAAGCGGGAATAGTCATTGAAATTGTAATAAAGCGATCGATAAGAAAAGCAATTATTGCCGGTTAACAAGTAAATTTAATATTTGCTCAATAAGCCTTGCAGCGACTGTAAAAAAATATGAAAAATATTCTCTACCATTTGTTCAATCTTCTTGAAGGTGAAGATAACCGGGAAAAGACCCTGGAAAATGTAAAGAATAATATTTCTTTTAGAGGTGCTAACCTTTGGATTTTAGCATGTGCCATCATTGTAGCTTCTGTTGGCTTAAATATAAATTCCCCCGCCGTTATTATCGGTGCCATGCTTATTTCTCCTTTAATGGGCCCGATTGTGGGTTCAGGTTTTGCGCTTGGTATTTTTGATTTTGATTTGCTTAATAAATCCCTGAGAAATCTTGTTACGGCAACATTAGTGGGGCTTTTAGTGTCAACATTTTATTTTTATATAAGTCCTTTTAAAGAGGCACAATCTGAAATACTTTCAAGAACGTCGCCGAACATTTATGATGTGTTGATTGCTTTTTTTGGCGGCCTTGTTGGCGTGATAGCAGTAACACGGGTTGAGAAAGGAAATCCAATACCAGGCGTAGCAATAGCCACGGCGCTTATGCCACCTTTGTGCACGGCAGGTTATGGACTTGCAACTAACCACTACAAATATTTTTTTGGCTCATTATACCTTTATAGTATTAACTGCGTATTTATTTGCATTGCTACTTATGCAATTGTAAAGTTTCTAAAATATCCCGCTAAGAAAGCGGAAGTAAAACATCAAAACCGGGTTAAATACGGCATTACTGCGCTCGTTATTTTAATGTTGGTGCCGAGTGGTTACTTCGCTTACTCATTGTATTACCAACAAAAATTTAAAGAATCAGTAAATACATTTATTGAAAAAGAATTTGATTTGAAAGGCAACACCCTCATTTATAAAAAAACAAATTATTCAAGCAATCCAAAAACAGTACAACTGGCATTTCTTTCCAGGCGCTTCACGCATGCCGAAATACAAAAGTTAAATAAAGATCTTAACGATTATGGAATTGGTAACACAAAGCTTATCATAAGGCAGGACTCCAGTTTTAATATTCAAAATATAAAAAATGATATATTAAACGAGGTAAAAATTTCTGATACAGTTCTTAATGAAAAAGATATTCATATTAAATTACTCGAGGCTGAGATCGCTAAAAATTCGTTTGACAATAAGCAACTTCTAAAAGAAGCGAACGCCATCTTTCCCGAAATTACTTCGCTATCGCTCGCCAACCATACTTTTTATACTGACAAGGACAGCACTTTTACATCAACCATTTTATTCTATAAGGCAAAAAATAATTTAACGAAAGATGATCTGACGAAATTTAAGAACTGGCTCTTGCAACGGCTCTCGCTAAAAAGCCTGGAAATATATAAAGAATAAGATTATTGAAATTCTATTGCGGAATGCTGTATGAAGCAGGCTGATCTTGCACAGCGAAAGAACTTTGATTGCCAATTGAAGTGACCGAAAACTTATGGCTATAAAAATAGATACCAATAATTACCAGGGACAGAATAAACAAAATGATGGCCCATAATTTCCACGAAGATTTTCTGAGCATAAGGGGCACATCCTTGTAATATTCATTCATTGCACTGGAAGTAGTTTCCCGGTCTCCAACCAATACCGCATGTTCCGCGTTTTTATGAACTACCCTTTCAGCAGAAATATTTTCAAAAAATTTCACGCCATTTATTCTAAGAAAAAATATTGCGCCCGCTTCATTTTTTTGCAAGCTGCCAATTGAATCGAATATTATTTTTTCGCCAGAATCTAATTTTGATTTTGAATGAAGGCACCAATGATGAATTTTTTCTTCCGCCTCATGTGGAGATAAATTTTTTGAAAACGAAATGTAATTAGTTAAATCATCAGCAAGATAATCTGCACCTTCACTAAAAATAATTTCATCAGCAGGTGGCAATAGTTGCTTGTTAGCAATATCCAATTCAGTCGCCTGTGAATTGATTTCAAATTTTCCTATAAGAGGAATACTACATTCTTTTTTTTGAGCTAAATATGAAGCGAAGAGTTCCTGCATAACATGGCAAATATCTATAAATTATTGGGATCATACATATTTTATCGACTCTTAAAAATGTATGAGCAGGCCGCCGATAACCTGCAGGCCATAAACCGGGTAATTATTCCAACGTTGATATTTACTGTTTAGAATATTATCAAGATCCAGCCAAGCACTAAACTGGCTGCTGATTTTAAACTCCGCGCCGGCACTAATATCCGTTCCGCCTTTTAGTGTAATTGCTGAACCGCTATTTGATATTGCCTTTGCTCCGGAAAAAGCGAGAATATCTCCCTTTATCAAAACTTGCTTAAACGCATTCCATCTTAGAGAGCCGGTCAATTTCAGAGGAATTAATCCCCATGCGCGTGAATTATCGAGCAGGCCCGTATACGTATTTAAATCAAGAGCACCTGTAAGGGTAAATTTATCCTGGCTAATAAAATTTAAATCACCATGAATTTGAACGTCATCTACTCTTCTCTCATTTTTTACAATAAAACTTTTACCATCAATAGTATCATTTACAAACAATGGAATATCATTGTAGGTGATGAAGGCCGCGCGGGCATTAAAGCTGAAATGCTTGCCTAATGTAGCTTTTATGCCACCATAATATTGAACTTCTTTTGTATTATTTAAAACAGTAGGATCTTGCATGTATGGATTTTCTCCACTCAAAGTCCGGAAACTGTTTGTAATATATCTTCCTACCCAACCAGCTTGCACCATTAATACATTGTGCTGCAATTGTGCTTCTCCATAAAAGTTAGGTAATACATTTACTGTACTGTTGTTCCATGATGGCGTTACACCTCCATGAAAATTAAAAGCATCACTATAGTAGACAAATTCAGGAGCGAGCTGGAACAAATTTTTTGTAAGCTTAAAAGGTGAATTTCTTAACTGATAATTATTGAAATCACCCAAGGCGATAACCTTCACTGACACATTATCGCTGAATTTTTTCTCAACAGGAATATTAAGTATTATAGTTGTTTCTGACACTTTATTTTCTCTTGAAAACTCATGAACTTCCAAATGTGGGTCGTACACAAATTTTAGATTATTCGCGGCAATATTTCTATAACCAACGCCCGCAGAAAAATCCTGGTAACTCCTTCTTATATCTGCCTTTTTAAAACTATCAAGTGTGTGATCGTAGCCATACAAATAATATTCATGCTGGGAAAAAGCTGCATTAGCGTATATTTCATTCGTTGGAGTAAAAATGCTACCTGCCGCCTTTAAATTCAATTCGCTAAAATCCTGGTTTTTAATATTTCCTCTTGAAGAAATATAATTGCCATAAAGATTTAAGAGGTTTTTCTTTGCATCTCCAAAGCTAAACGCACCTGCGATATACGGTGTGGTGAAACTTCCAAAACCTACTTTCAATTGGTTACGTTGTCCAAGATTTAAAGTGGTATCTGCATCGAGCGCCAAAGGTTTTAACGATACAGGTTGATAAGTAAAGAATAAATTTTGCGCGGGAATGTTATAAGCAAGCCGGGGCCTTGAAGTATCCGCAGTAATTGGCGACGCGTATAAATTTATTTTTACAGTATTTCTTAACACAGGTTTATAGGAAGAAGTAATCTCGATCGTTTGGCGTTTTGACGAATCGCGCTGTGCTTGTATCGAAGTAATAAAAAAGCTCAATAGCATTGTCGCGACAACAATTTTCAGCGGGTATTTTTGAATATGTTTCATAAACATCAGGTTCTTTTAATTTTAAAGGTTATGCCTATTTTTTTGTTGAAGGCGATGCATCCACCTTAGAATTCTGCTGCTCTTCGCTAGTAGCGATGCTGAGCTTATCCTGCGCTTCTTTTTTTAACTCTGGTATTGTTGCATTATTTGCAACGCTTTGATAAGTTGCTTTTGCATTGAAATAATCCTTCTGCTGCAGGTAAACATCTCCCAGCAATATGTATGCTTTTGCTACCCAAAGATCATAAGAGCCGGTAACTTTTATAACTTCAAGCCCGGCTTTCTCCGCGCTTGAAAGTTGATTGAGTTTGAAATAACAATTTGCTATCTCATATCTCGCTTCTGCGCCCCATGCTGATTTATTAATAGCAGCCACTTGCTTAAACGCTGTAATTGCCTGCTCATATTGGTTATCAGCTTGCAGGGATTTACCAAGTACAAGGTTGGCAACCGCTTTATCATCCGTACTTAATCCTTTTTTTGTAAGTAATTCTTTGGCCGCATCATTGGCTTGGGTATAATCTTTTGTTTGATAATAACTTCTTACCAGGCCGCGCAATGCTTCCAACTGATTCTCCGGTGTTGTAGCCAGTTCCTTAAGTTTTGTAAAATAAATTTTTGCCTTCGGATAATCAGGTGTTTCAAAATAATAAATATGTGCTGCGGCATAAGCGGCTTTTTCAGCATATTTGCTACTTCCCTGGTTTACTACAGATTCGTAACCCTGAACCGCATTTTGCCAATCTTTATTTTTTGAATAACATTCGCTTCTATAAAAATTCGCTTCGAGTGTATAAGCGCCTTGAGGAAATTTTGAAAGATAATTGGAGAAAGCGGAAATGGCACCCGCACAATCGCTGTTATTATATTTTAATTCAGCAGATACATAGGTTAAAGAGTCCGCTTCAGAAATGCTAATTACTTTGCCGGCTTTATTTACAAAATCCACATAGTCGTTTGGCCGGCCTAATTCAACATAAATATTTTTCATATTATCCAGGGCTTCATCTGCCTCAGCAGACTGCGGATAAAGTGTTACAAGTTTCTGGTAATATTTTAACGCCTCCTCATTATTATTCAGGTTATAATTAGACAGTCCTAACTTTAGATATACTTTTGGAAACTGGCCCGTGGCATCTTTCATTTCCAAAATTTTATTGAGATAAGGAATCGCATCCCTGAATTTTTCCTGGGCCATATAAGTGTTGGCAATTTGCATATTGGATTCCGCTACCAAATCACTCTTCGGATAACGTTGATTGAGCGCATTAAATGTTTTTATTTTTTCTGAAGGATTATTAATTCCACTAATCAGTGCAATTTGATAAAGCGAATAATCACTTTGCGGCAAACCGTTGTCAATCACATTTTGATACATACTTTTTGCAGTGCTGTAATTTTTTTCCATGAAATAACAATCTGCAGCGCGAACGTATGCATCCTGCTTCAGCGCTGATGATTGGGAAGAAATTACCGGTGCAACAGATTTAAAATTTGCCAGCGCCAATTTATAATTCTCCGCTTTTAAGTAGCTATATCCCAACACATATTTTGCAGCATCCGGGCCGGCTTCGCCTTCAATACCGCCCGATAGCAAATAGGCATTCATATACTTAATTACGTCATCATAACGGTTCAGCCTGTACGCAACTTCGCCTTTCCAGAAATTAGCATACGGTAAAATGTTTGCGGCATTCGGATCCCTGATAATTTGAGAAAGCAGGTCATCTGCCTCAGCTAATTTGCCATCATTTATAAATTCAGTTGCCCTGCCAAATAATAATTTAGGATATACTCTTTGCATCGTTGGTGTCGGCTTGCCAAATGATGCATACATCGCCAACGCATCATTATAGTTATTGGTATTTGCAAGAAGATTTATAAGAATTTCTTTCGCTTCATTTGCATATTCTGATGTGGGATATAAGTCAAGAAATTTATTCATGCCACTCAACGCAACATCCTGGTAGCCTAGTTCATAAGAAAGTTTTGCATAATTAAAACGCGATATTTCCTGCTGTTTTCTATTGCTATTATTATTGGAGCTGTATTGAAAAGCCGTTCGTGCATTATCTTTTTGATTGGAGCGCAGGTAAAGATCGCCCAATAAATACATGGAATTCTGGCCCATGGAATCCTTTTCGCTACTCAATTGCTTAAATCCTTCTATTGCTTTCTCAACCTGGTTTCCATCGTAGTAGCAATAACTAAGCTCATACATTACTTCCTTTGAAACCTTATCACTGCTGCTAACATATTCCTGCAATAATGGAAGCGCCTTGGCAAATTGTTTTTTCTCAAAATATAATTGCCCTATCAAAAGATTTAAATCTGTACGGTAATAAATATCATTTCGCAAAAGTGCTTCCTGTCCATAACGCAGCGCCTCATCTTTTTTTCCTTCGAAGTAATAGATCTGTGCGATGTAATAAGGAACCAAGCCTTCATATTTTTTTTGAGACTCTACTTTTTGAAATGAAGTAAGCGCTTCTGCAAAATCACGATCGCGATAACTGATGTACCCGTAATAATAATTTGCATCGTAATAATATTTGTTATCGCGTAACTGGTGAATCTCATTAAACAATGGCTTGGCCCTATCAAATTGTTTCAGGTTAAAATAAGAATATGCAAGCTCAAACTTTGCATCAGCAATTTCTTCGTTACTTAAATTATCATATCCGGCTCTTTCATAAAAAACTACTGCACGCGCAAAATCATTTTTAGTAAAATAATATTTTGCTAAATGAAAGCTCATCATTTGCTGGCGCGGTTCGTTGTTAGCGGCGTCTACAAAGCGCTTTGCATCATCTTCAGCCACTTCCTGTTTTAATTTAAGACCGCAGACTATGTAGTAATATTCAATGTCCTGGTTAAGGTAAGCATGACTACTTTGGGTATTTTCCGGGTATTTATCTTTCAGGTTTTTAAAAAGAGGATAAGCAAGGCTATACTCATCTTTAATAAAAAATTCTTTCGCTTCTTTATAATCTTTTTCAGGATCTGTAACGCTGTAGTTTGCCTGCGAAAAACAAGATAGGGATAGAAGAAGAAAGGCAAGCGGGAATAGGAGACGATTCATGAATTATATTATTTAAATTTTTTAAGATGCATCGTGCGGTTCAACATCAAAAAAGAATTCTAAAAATTACTGGTCCGTTTTTATTATAAAAATTTATACAAACCGTCTTCAATATTTTTTACAAAATCATTTATAAAAAATTTCATTCAACGCACTAAAAACTAAAATGACATTTCTATTTTATTAATCGGCGCAAAAGTACAAACACCATTCCAGTAATTCCTGGCTATAAATCTTATGATGATAATAAAAGACTTTAAATTGCATCAATCTTTGTTAACACAATTGTAAAAAACTTATGAGAAGAATTATTTCGACGAAATATACGCCTGGAGCATTCAATTTTGCGATGCTTGTTTTGCGTGTGGGCCTGGGCGTTTTAATGTTGAGTCATGGCTATCACAAACTCATTCGCTTTAATACAATGAGCGGAAATTTTTTAAATTTATTTGGCCTTGGTTCTACACTTTCACTTACACTCGACATCTTTGCAGAATTTTTTTGTTCCATTTTTTTAATATTGGGTTTATTCACAAGGCTTGCTATAATTCCAATTTTAATTGCAATGACTGTAGCATTATTTAAGGCGCATCATGGAGACTTATTTGGCGCAGGTGAAAGGGCGGCAATTTATTTGGCCTGTTCTATAACCATACTTTTTTGTGGGCCAGGAAGAATAAGTGTGGATGGAATGATTGGAAAATAGCTGTACATGAAAGGAGAAAAAAAACAAAACATTTTATCGCAACATCAATAATCTTAATCTTAATCTTAAATCACTTAAAATTTGTTTACTCACAAAACAAACATCAGGGTTCATTACGCGCTTACCGATCAGATGGGCGTAGTCTATCATGGACATTATGCACAGTTTTATGAAATAGGAAGAACAGAATCATTGCGCAGCCTTGGTATAACTTATAAAAGTATTGAAGAGTTGGGAGTCATCATGCCGGTTGTTGAAATTCATACAAAATTTTACCGCCCTGCAAAATATGATGACCTTATTACCGTAACGACTACGGTGAAAGAAATGCCTGCTCATCACAAAATAATTTTCAGTGGCGAAATACATAACGAGCAAAACGAATTATTAAATATGAGCACAGTAACCTTATATTTTATGGATGCAAAAACCATGAAGCGCTGTGATATGCCGGAAGCAATAAAAGAAAAAGTGAAAGGCTTTTTTGTAGATTAATTCACACCAGTCACTTTTTATGTATGTGCTTTCAGAGGTTGCTATTTATTTATTTTTAGTACCTGGAAAGTTCCCGGCATCATTTGACGTCTTGCTTTTGGGTTTTGAGGATCTGCAGGAGCAAATTCTGCTGTAGGTAAAAATAATGCTCCTGTTTTTTTATCAATCGTAATTGTGCGTGCCCCCATTTTGGTTTCAATATTTCCCAGGCTTTTATATTTATCCGCTGATTCTTCTTTGTAGGCTGTAATAGTTGCGTCCCTGCCATTGGGAACAAAAATCATATTTGTATTAGCATTAAACGCAATACCGTCGCATCCTTCACCGATTGGTAATTTGTCAATAATCCTTCCATTAGAAGCATCCATCACAACTAATAGTTTACTATCAGAACAGGCAGAAAATAGCCTGTTTGTTTTATTGTCGATCGCCAGTCCGGATGGGCCTTCGCCGGGCAAAAGAGACCAACGGGCGATCACCTTATAAGTCTTTAAATCTACTACAGCAATTTCATTCTTATCTTCCAGATTTACATAAAGTTTTCCTTTTTCGTTGGATACAGCTTCTTCAGGTTTTCCTCCTAAATCAACTGAATCTATCGTCATATTTTTTTCGGGATCAATAATAGATAAAGTCTTACTGCCACCATTATTTGTGATGATCGTTTTTGTAAATGGCTCATACATAATCGCGTCCGGGTTTCGGCCTGTTTCTATTTGCGTGATTGCCGCATTGGTTTTTAAATCAAAAACTGTAACGGAATTCAGCCTCCCATTGCTGGTGTAACCACGGCCAAGTGCATTATCAAAAGCAATTCCATGTACGCCTGTGGTATTTGGAATAAAGCCGAGGGAATCTCCGTTTTCTTTATCAAGAATATTTACCTGTGTGCCGTGAGAGGCATATACTTTATTATCATTTACGGCAATATAATCCCAACCGCCACCGCTCGCTATGTGGAAGGTATTTACCAGTTTATAGTTTGTATTATTCTGTGCGTTTGTAATATTTTTGAATAATACTGAAAGGATAATTATTGTAAAGATTCTTAAATACATAAAATAATTTTTTGGCAAGGTCAATTATAATTCTGAAGAAAACCTGAAGTAAATTTCGTTATGTAAGGTATTTAAAATAAAGTTTCACTTCAAATTATCTTCAGATTCAGTTCATAATTTTCAAAAAAATTAATTAATTGAAAATACTTATTGTAGAAGATGAAACTGAATTAAGTGTTGGTATTGCAACCTATTTAAAAGGAGAGGATTATGTGTGCGAAACTGCGCAGGATTTTAATAGCGCTTTGTCAAAAATAGACGTCTTTGATTATGATTGTATTTTACTTGATATAACCTTACCTGGCGGCAGCGGGCTTGATATTTTGAGGGAACTAAAGGCAAACAATAAAATGGACGGCGTACTTATTATCTCAGCAAAAAATTCACTTGATGATAAAATAACGGGACTCACCTTAGGTGCAGATGATTACTTGGCCAAGCCGTTTCACTTATCTGAATTAAGCGCGAGAGTAGCTGCTATTATTCGTCGGAAGCAATTCTACGGAAATGATCTTTTAACCTTTGAGGACTTAACAATAGATACTAAGGCGAAATTAGTTTCAGTAAAAAACAAAACGCTCGATCTTACCCGAAAAGAATATGAACTGCTACTTTATTTTATGATCAATAAAAACCGGGTAATATCTAAAAATGCAATTGCTGAACATTTGTGGGGCGATGAGATGGAAGGCAATTATGATTTTATTTATACGCATATAAAAAATTTGAGAAAAAAATTATCAGATGCCGGAAACGACGATTACATCAAATCGGTTTATGGAATGGGATATAAATTTTCCGTTGCATGAAACTTCTTGCCAAATACAATCGTGTAAATATAGCAGCAACGATCATCGTACTTTTATTAAGCTCAATTATTTATTATTTTTTTATTGAAGCAACTCTTGTACATCAATTAGACAAAAGCCTGGTAGTTGAAGAAAGGGAAATAAGTGATTATGTGAAAGAAAATGGGCAATTACCGGAGCCTTCCGCTGATAAAGACGAGCAGGAAACCTTTACTGCATCAAATGAAATAATAAAACGAAAGTATAGCAGCATCAAGCTTTTTGATA
>JBDTKB010000160.1:0-3942 GCA_039935555.1 Ginsengibacter sp.
CCACAGGAACGCCCTGGGCTGCCATTTGCATTAGCTTTGGTTCATTTTCCGGATCACTTTGTTTAGGCATTCCTTCTTTCCATCCGAATCTTGGGCTTCCTACCCAATGCCACCAATGATCATTATCGGCCTGTCCGTCTAAAGTACCCTTTCCGGTTATCGCAATATTCGTTTGTCCATAAGCGTAAACGAGAGGGGAATAATTCATAAGTTCAACACCTTCAAAACGCGTCACAACATTAGGTAAATAATCATCATCATTGGTGCTGAATTTTACATTCGCTTTATCATCTAAATGAAGATTCACGTTGCTGAGTAAATGTATTGGACCGTTCACAAAATAAGTGCCAGCAGGAATCACCACTCTTCCACCGCCAGCTTTGTTACACGCAGCAATTGCAGATTTTATCGCTGGAAGGCAATCTGTAGAACCATAAGCTTTTGCTCCGTAATTCATAATAGAAAAATCACGATTGGCAAATTTGGGAGGAACGATTTTTTTTACCAGCGCGTTATAATCTTTCCATCCTTGCTCCTCTTCCTTTTGCGCGGAACATCCTACCGAGAAAACGACAAGGAATAACGCAATTGCCGTGCATTTTATTCCAACCAGATTTGATCTTTTCATAGCCATTATTTTATGATTAGTTTTTCTTTTTAACTTCTATTATTCTATCTTCCAATCGAATGTTCCTAATTTTTGCGCGCCATTTATCTTTTCACATTAACATTTTTTCAAAAAATATTCTAAAAAAGAACCGGAAATTATTCCACAAAAAATAAAAGATTATTTATTTTAATCAGAAAAATTATCCAGTTTGATTATGAAACGCATTTATTAATATTTTATCTCCAGCGAGGATCACCTGCTGTAGATCTTCCTGCAAAAGAGTTGTCCTTAATTTTAAAGTTTCCATTGGCCGGATCTGTAAATAAATCTGCTGCTGCGCCTGAATAAGATGTACCGCCAGAAATAGGATTTGCACTAAATACGCAATCCGAAGTTAGATACGTATTGGATAAAGTGGCATTACCCGACGACTTGATTCCATTGGCATTTGCCGGATCAATCGTATTTCCAAAAATTGAATTATTGATCGTAAAAGTGGTAGGGAAATTACCTGAATAATTGACAAAGTAACCGCCATTATTGATCATGTTATTAAAGGTGCAACTATTAATATTTAACGATGTGCCGGTAATTCCATCCTCTCTTACAAAATAATAAAAATAATAAAAAGTGCTGTTTGTAATATTGATGTTATCTATTATAGCACTATTGCCTGCGCTGGCATACAATACAGCATATTTTGATTTAACACCAAAGCTATCTATGATAGAGTTATCAATGTTTAGATTTTTAATTTCTGCCCCTGCCGTTTTCAACCTGATAAATGAATTGCCAAATTGCCCCATGGTAGTCACGTTTTCAATATTTACTTTTCCAATCACCGTGGCATTTCCAATATTCATAAAGTAATTGGCACTGCCATCTGTAGCGATTGTTATATCTGAAAAGCTGAGTGAATCAATATTTCCGGAAGCATCGAAATTACTGGAAAGCAGCAATACAGCAGGGTTTCCAAAACCAAGACCACTTTGAATTGAAACGGATCTATCTAAAATGTATGCAGAAGGAATGATGTAGGTAAGTCCTCTTTTTAAAAGAACAATTGATCCCGCGGGAATTGTTGATAAAGTATCGAACAAAACCGACTGGTCATCGGAAATACCTCTCAAATCTATCACATTATTTCCGGTCACTTTTGCCTTGGTAATGAAAGTAAGAAGGCCTTTACTTTTAGTACCCGCAAAGATCTCAGCGCTGTAAGAATTAGATGCCATTAAACCATCAAATATTCCCTGGCCGGCGTTGTTTTCATCAGGTGTTACTGCGGAGGAAAGTGTGTCGCCATTCGACGCTGTAAAAATAATTTTGCTGACTCCCTCTGTAGAAATCCAGTTTAAAATAACCGAGTTATCAATCACGTCTGAAGAACCGATGGGTTTAAATATTTGCACACCAACCATTGAAAAAGATGTGGAAGCTACTGACCATTCGGATTCTGCGGACGTTGGTGTTTTGTTGGCCTTTACCCTTGCAAAATATTTAGTCCTGTCCATCAGCGAATCGTCTGTTATAGTCTGTGCGGTCGAATCAACGACTAACGACAAAACCGGGGTGCCTTGAAAAGTACTGTCAACGGAGATTTGAAGTGTGTAATTCACTCCACTTCCCGAGGAGAATAAAGAAGCAGGCCAGCTAATCGTAACGGAGGTGTCAGCAGTTGTAACAGTGAGTGCCGTGGGTGTGAATATCCTGTTAGGAACAAATTGCTCAATTGGCTTTTTTTGGCAGGAATATACCACCAACGTAATCAGTAAACCAACAAATATTTGATATTTTAATTTTTTCATAATTTGTCTCACTTTATAATTTTTTTTAAAATAATTAGTACCCATAATCCTGCGTCAGGTTAGGATTCGCATCAATAGAAGCCTGCGGAATAGGAAATAATTCACTATGGTTTGGTTTAAATCCTTCAGCATAATAGGAAAAATTACCTGTGTTAACTGCACTGCTTATCCACGTTATTTTAGAAGAACCGGCCGGCCCGGAAGACGGCGCCGGATAATAAAATGAGGAGGCCCATTGAATATATCCTGCAGGATCGGTTGTGGGAATATAATACATGCTTTTTGGTAAATTATTATAAGGAGCCTGGAACGCTGCCATTTTAGCTAAATTTTGTTTCGTTTCAGATAACTTTTGTGCAATTAAATTCCACCTGATCAGATCATATTTTCGAATTCCTTCGCCGCCAAATTCCAAAGCTCTTTCATTTACAACGGCATTAAAAAATCCATCTTTATCTGATGGCGGTGTGCCCATCATCGAAGTATTACCTGCATAAGCGCGCGCTTTCACTTTTTGGAAAGCATCAATCGCTCCCTGCGTAGGACCATTATTAATTTCGTTTTCAGCTTCTGCATACATTAATAATACATCGGAATACCGTAGGAGAGGCCAGTTCAGGCTAAAGTTTTGCGCCTGGTTGCTGATATCAATAAAAGGATTCGTAATCCAGTTGCGGCGAAACTTTCCATCTGCGAGGCCTGTTATAGCAAGTGGCGTGAGCGTATTGTCGTTATTGATTTTAAAAGGTGCAATCGTAACATCTCTTCTTGTGTCCACTGAATCGAATTGATAAAAGTACGTTGGTAATACGATCAGGCTTCCGTTTGGCCCATCATACTTTCCCAATTTACTATCCGTTGCAGAAGTTCCGCCTGCCATGGCCACCTGGAACATAATTTCACCATAAGGATCAATGGTGTGGGCATCCAATTGGTTTTGCCAAAGGTCCCTGTAACTAGGATCCAAAGAATGTTCTCCTGACTGAATGATATCAAGGCATTCCCGGTCTGCAATCTTATAATAATCTAAATAATTGCTGCCACGTTCCATTTGGTTATCTTTTCTTAAAGAATAACCGCCTCTGAATAATGCAATGCGGGCACGCAATCCTTTTACCGCTCCTTTCGTAATTCTTTCATCATTGGGATCACCTAAAGCCGCGACACCTGAACGCCATGGCACAAGGTCTTCGGCAGTTTTCAGATCACCTAAAATATGATCGTAGATACTGTCACGATCTGTTTTTTTCAAAAATAAATTCGGCTTATCTGCTGAAGGAACCCATTGAGCAGGAAGATCTCCCCAGTTCCTTACGAGCTCAAAATAATATTGTGCACGAAGGGTTAACGCTTCCCCATATAATCTTCTTAATTCACCTTTTTGCTGAGCAGAACCACTGTTGTACAAATCCATTTGCGGAATATATTTGATACATTGATTGGATCTTTCCACCCCTTTATATAATTGGTTGAAAGGACTCGCCAGTTGCAGGTTTCCGGGAGTAAGATTATACCTTCCGATAT
>JBDTKB010000161.1:0-2763 GCA_039935555.1 Ginsengibacter sp.
TCATTAATAAATTCCGGCGACCAGCCTTCGCGTTTCATCGTGCTGAATAAATTTTGCAGATTATTAATCTCGTAGTACACGTCGCCACGGTAGCGCTTCAAAAGATGATTTTTTTGAAAAGAATCTATCAGTTGCTTAAAAAGATCAATGCGCTGCAAATCAGAAACAGGGTCGAGTGCGGTCTTCTCAAACAGGCCAAGGTTATCCTGTATCACATCATTACAAAATGCATGAAAAGTGTAGATGTTTACTTTGTATGCATCAGCGCCAATGAACTCCAAAATGCGCTTTCGCATAGCAATAACGCCGGCATCCGTATAAGTGAGGCAAAGAATATTCTGCGGTTGCGTATCCGTATCGAGTAATATTTTTCCAATGCGTGCAGAAAGAATTTGCGTTTTCCCCGTGCCCGGCCCGGCGATCACCATCACCGGCCCTTCAATGGTATCAACAGCTTTTTTTTGCTGCTCATTTAAACGCTCGTATTCCCTTTTGAATTTTTCTAATTGGTAATTTTTGGAAGGCATTGCGTAAAGATAAAATTTATATTGCCTGTGAGTTAAACGCAGAAAAAAACAATTTAAAATGCTCTAATCTTTAAATGTGCTGAGCCTTAAAAATCTATTATTCGGCTCACTTTTAAGTGTTTTTGAGCCGAATATCTCCACTCAATCGGCTCATAGTACAATTGACAAACCAAAACGTATTACAACAAGCACTTAAAAATTACCATTCATTTTTTAACTATAATCTTATAGCTAATTTATTTAGCTATGAAATTATAGTCAAAAGGCTTTCAAACTTGAATTCTAATTTATGAGTAAAAATAAATAAAGTAATACTTTTTATTTTAGTAATACTTTTATATATTTGGTACACTAAATTTAAAAAGTATGGAAACTTCAGTTTTGACATCCAAAGGACAATTATTGATTCCTAAAAGGCTGCGTACTAAATATGGTATTACTCCTGGAGCTAAAGTTCTTTTTGAGGAAACGGAAAGCGGTGTAGTTATAAGGCCTGTCAATGAACAATACTTTAAATCTTTTCGTGGCATCTTGTCATCAACCGGAAAGCTTAAAGAAGAAATGAAAGCCCTAAAAGCGGAAGAGAAAAAAAATGACGAACGAAAACTAACACTGCATAAAGGGAAATAATTACTATGGCAAAATTCGTTTTAGACAGCTATGCCTTACTTGCTTTCTTCCGTGATGAAACTGGGGCTGATGAGGTGGAAAAATTATTAAATGAAGCGGCTGATGATAAGCATGAATTATATATCACTGTTGTAAATGCCGGTGAAGTATATTATATGAGTTGCCGTAAAGAAAGCATCGCAAAAGCAAACCAGGTTTGGGAAGCCATTAAAAAATTCCCTTTACATTTTATTGCTGCTGATATGGATCTTACGCTGGCTGCTGCAAGAATTAAAGCAAACTATAAATTGTCTTATGCAGATGCTTTTGCAGCGGCACTCACTATTCAAAAGAAAGCAACATTAATTACCGGGGATGATGAGTTTCAGAATTTGGTAGGTGAAGCTGGGTTTAAAGTGAAATATATAAATGTAAAAGGAGTGTAAGCTATTAATCATTTTTAGCTCAAATGGGTTGGGGAATTACATTAATTTATTTCACTTATAAAAAGCAATGAGCCGAATAAATTATTTATTCGGCTCATCTTTTAGCTATATTTGAGCCGAATATGATTAATAATCGGCTCATGACTTATAACTGGCAGCAACCCGACTGGCCAAATTTCCGGTATAAATTGACGAACGTGGAGGAAATGCTGTTTGCCTTTGCGGAAGAAACGGGCCATATGAGTGGTGTTGTAAAAGCGCTTCCCAAGCCAATACAAAACGAAGCCATTATTGATATGATGGTAGCTGAAGCTATTAAGACATCTGAAATTGAAGGAGAATATTTAAGTCGCAGGGATGTGGCATCCTCTATCCGCAATAACCTTGGTTTAAATAAAACTCCCGAGTCTATAAAAGATAAAACGTCACAGGGCGCAGGAGAATTAATGGTTGATGTGCGAAAATCTTTTAACGAGCCACTTACACAAGAAAAATTATTTACCTGGCACAAAATGCTTTTTAAACGGAGCCGGAAAAAAAATGTTGGGGTTTGGCGTTCGCATAAGGAAGCCATGCAGGTTATTTCCGGCGCTATTGGTAAAGAAAAAATACATTTTGAAGCGCCGCCTTCATCTCGGGTAAAAGATGAAATGAATAAGTTCATTCTTTGGTTTAACGAAACAGGACCGGGAGGAAGTAAGCCAATAAAAAAGGCCCCGGTACGGTCTGCTATTGCGCATTTGTATTTTGAATCCATTCACCCGCTTGAAGATGGAAATGGAAGGATTGGCCGGGCTATAGCAGAAAAAGCTTTATCGCAAACTCTTGGCCGCCCGGCGCTACTGAGTTTATCGCGAACAATAGAAGCTTATAAAAGCGCTTATTATAAGGCACTCCAAAAGGCACAAACAAATAATGACATTACCAATTGGATCACGTGGTTTGTAAAATTAACGCTTGATGCTCAAAGGCAAGCCAACGAATTAGTGAATTACATTCTAAAAAAATCACTTTTTTTTGATCACTATAAAGATGCATTGAATGAACGCCAAGTAAAGGTGATACAAAAAATGTTCGACGCAGGGCCAGATGGTTTTGAAGGTGGAATGAATGCGAACAAATATGCTTCGATTACTAAAACATCCAAGGCGACTGCGACAAGGGATTTGCAATACTTGCTC
>JBDTKB010000162.1:0-9218 GCA_039935555.1 Ginsengibacter sp.
GTAATTTATGGCATGATGTGACACACGAGATTGGGCATAACTGGTTCCCCATGATCGTAGGGAGTAATGAAAGAAGTTTCATGTGGATGGATGAAGGCATGAATACATTTATAAATGGATATGCTTCTAATTCTTTTAGTAATGGTGAATACGGAGATACCACCAATAGGGCTATTATTGGTATGGCCAATGCGATGAAAAAGGGAGGTGATCCCTTAATGACGCCGCCTGAATCAATAAGCCTGAAAGATTATGGGCAATATTATTTTAAGACGGCAGCAGGGTTAAACATCTTAAGAAATTCAGTGATCGGCCCTGAAAGATTTGATTACGCATTCAAAACTTATATTGATCGCTGGGCCTTTAAGCATCCGCAACCAAATGATTTTTTTCGCACGATGAACGACGCCGCCGGCGATAACCTTAACTGGTTTTGGAAAGAATGGTTTTTCGAAAGCTGGAAGCTGGATCAATCAGTAAAAGGCGTAAAGTATATAAAAGACTCAGCGGTAAATGGCGCATTGATAACCATTGAGAATTTACAACAAATTGCCTTACCGGTAATCGTAAAAGTGATGGAGCAAAATGGACACACGCAGGAAATAAAACTACCGGTGGATGTTTGGCGGCGCGATACTGAATGGACTTTTAAAGTAAATTCTACATCAGCGATTACTTCCATTGTTTTAGATCCTAATAATGAATTGCCCGACATCAACCGTAAAAATAATACGTGGACGAGCGGTCAATAATTAAACCAACTTACTATTTATTTCCATTAAAAAGTTTGTTTCAAATAACTCGTATTACCAATCTCATCAAGTTATTTTTAAAAAATATTTTCAACTATAAAAACATAATAAATGAATTCCAGGTCAAACAATTATTTTATTAAGAATAAAGCAGAAAGAAACAAAAATATCAAACCAGTTGAGGAAGCTAAGGGCGGGAAAAAACAAAAATCATCTATTCAAAAAAACACTGCAACGCAAGATGATACCGGCGGAGGAAATGATTCCGGTAAAAAAATCGGATGATAATTAATCAGCAACGGCAGTGCATTTACCTGCACTGGCATGATTTTATTGGTAGTCTAATTAACCCGATCTGCTATGCCTTCATCAGTAGTTTCTTCTATACAATATGATGCATCTAAAGCTGTACTCACCATAATTTTTGTTTCTGGAATGGTGTATAAATATAAAGATGTACCTGAAAGCAATTTACCTGGAAATGAAGAATTCCGGAAGCAAAGGAATCTATCTTAATAAAAATATAAAGGGTAATTATTTTTTTGAAAAAATAAAATGATCGCAAAAGACTTTTTCAGTTCAATAAGCCTTTTATAAAAATCCTTTTTACATAATATCAATTATTAAATGAAAGCCGCTGTCTTTCCCAGATTAAATTTTATTCGCACGGTCTCAACAATTGCAAATCATTTTATACATTCACTTTCCTTAAAAACGATCATCAAAATTTTGCTCAATGAAAAAAATAATTGCTTTTCTTTTCGTTGTTGTAACAATACATCTTCAGGCTCAGGTAATTTCATCTGCACAAATTGATTCACTTACTGAGCTCACATTAAAAACTTTCGATGTGCCCGGCATAGCGGTTGCCATTGTAAAAGATGGTAAAATAATTCATGCAAAAGGGTATGGTGTACGATCTTTAAATACGATGCAGAAGGTTGATGAAAATACTTTATTTGGAATAGCTTCTAATTCCAAAGCCTTTACTGTCGCGGCTTTAGGAATGTTGATTGATGAAGGGAAATTAAAATGGGATGATAAGGTTACTGATTACATTCCTGAATTCAGAATGTACAATCCATATGTTACGGAAGAATTTACAGTTAGGGATTTACTCACGCACCGCAGTGGGTTAGGTCTTGGCGCAGGTGATCTTATGTTTTGGCCAGACTCAAGTGATTTTACCAAAGCTGATATCATTCATAATCTCCGGTTCTTAAAACAGGCTTCTTCTTTTAGGACAAAATTTGACTATGACAATAATTTATATATGGTTGCGGGGGAAGTTGTTGCAAGAGTTTCAGGAATGAGTTGGGAAGAATTTATACAAAAAAAAATTATGAATCCGTTAGGCATGACAAGCAGTGCGCCTTCCTATAAATTACTTAAGAATAAATCCAATGTCATAGATCCGCATGCGCCGGTAGAAGGTGTTGTAAAAGTAATTCGGCGCGATTGGAATGAAACCGCAAATGCTGCAGGAGGAATTTATTCTAATCTAACTGACATGTGCAAATGGATCATCATGCAAATGGATAGTGGAAAATACGGTGAAGGAAAAAAATTGTTTAGTGAAGAAGTGCATGAAGAAATGTGGACACCACAAACTATAATTCCCGTTAGAGGTGAAACGCCCTACAATACTCATTTTGCAAGCTATGGCCTTGGTTGGTTTCTAAGCGACGTGCATGGCTATAAACAATGTACACATACAGGAGGTCTTGCTGGTATCGTAACACAGGTCACTTTAATTCCTGAATTGAAACTGGGCATTATCGTATTTACCGACCAGCAATCCGGCGCAGCCTTTACCGCTATTACCAATACCATCAAAGACAGTTATTTTGGAATAAAGGGACGCGATTGGGTAAAATTAAATCATGACAGGGTTGTAGCCAATGAGGCGAATGCAAAGAATATCACCGACAAAATATGGAAGGATATTGAGACGCAACAAAAGAATACAACCAAAACGGATATCAGCGCTTTTACCGGCACTTACACCGATAAATGGTTTGGTGATGTTGCCATCTCCTCGATGAATGGTAAAATGAGCTTTCAATCAAAAAGATCTTTTTTATTAAGCGGGGAAATGTTTCCTTATAAAGGAAATACTTTTATTGTGAAGTGGAAAGATAGGAGCATGGATGCCGATGCTTATGTTATGTTTGACCTTGATAGTGATGGCAAACCTTCGGGAATGAAAATGAAACCAATCTCGCCACTTACTGATTTTAGTTTTGATTTCCAGGATTTGGACTTTAAAAAGACAAAATAGTAATTACTAAAATTTAATACAACTTCGACTACGCCGCACCGTTAATTTAAAAGACAAAGTTGACTATTAGAAAAAATACGAAAACGCTGCTAAAGAAAAGTTGAGGGTTCGCTACATCAAAAGCAATTTTTTTTGCAACAAAATCATATTTGATTCATAATCTTAGATCAAACTTTTACCGCGGATTTCAGAAACATTCTAATTACTAACTCGTCTTCCACGAACAACACGCTGGGTAGTTTGTAAACGGCGCGCTTCGCTTTTCTTTACGAGCAATTTTGTAACAGCAACGTCTGCGCAAGTGGCACATTTTACAGCATACGTAGCATTATCGTAAGTAATCTCGCCCGTGCCGCTGCTCCAGTTTCTTGCAGTTAAAGTAAACGCGCCCTGGGGATCGCCATGAGGAGCAAATTTCAAATCATTATTTTTTAATTCAAAACTGATAGATATTTTATCACCATCAATTCCTTCACACACGCCGGGCGTATATTTTGGTATAATAACTTCATGAACGTACAGACCGTTTTCAAACAATATTTGTCCGCCTTTTATATCTGATCTTTGGTTTCCCAAAGTCCTTCTCAAAACTAATTTTTGATCAATAAAAAACTGGATTTTTTTTACATCAAGATTGCTACTGATTACTCTGTCTTGTAAGTCCTTGGTATAGGGCACAAAAAGATTGTCGTTTGTCGCCATGCGGGCAGTATCGCAACTATTTAAAAAAATAACCGAGGCCACCAGGATAAATAAGTATTTGAATCGCATAATTAATTTTCTATTTGATAAAAAAATCAAGGTCAGGTTTAATGTACTTTATTAAATTGTATGAATTGTACAAAACGTCAAAGCTAATACATACTTATGGAAAGTGACCACCGTTAGTAGCTTATCAACACTTATAACAAAATTTTGTGGACTTTGAGAAGACGCGGAATTTCGTTTATTAATTGGATTATATTAATGAAGTTATATTCTGGTATTTTCTTACGAAAGAATTTATTTGTAAAGGTATTTTTTATGAAATATTTTAATCACTACTCGTAAAAGTGTGTACAAGTAACAATATTGAACAAACCTATAAATATATTAATCTTTATTTATGTTTTCCTTTCCACTCTTTACTTTCATGCGCCGATTTTTTGCCAAGGAATAATACGATCAATGCAAGTACTGCCCACGCGATCATTTGCCAGGTGGCGAGGCTCCATCCGCCCACCCGCAGGCACCATAGTCCGATAGCAGTACCAAGAGCGCCACCAATAAAATAGCACGTCATATATACAGTATTAATGCGGCTGTTTGATTTTTCATCAAGACTATAAATTCTGGCAACGTTAGTAACCTGCACGGCCTGTACGCCAACATCTAAAATAAAAATGCCGGCAATAATTGCGGTAAGTGAGCCGGGAAAAAAATGCATGCCAATAACACTTACCAACACGAGGCAAATGGCTATAATTAAAGAGCGAAAAGCTTTGCCACCATCCGCAGACTTTCCAAAAACAGGAGCTGCCAGCGCACCACCAATTGCCACGAAACCAAACAAGCCAATTTCACCCGGGTTATAATTAAACGGCGCACCACTTAGATGAAAAGTAATATTCGTCCAGAAGGAGCAAAACACGCCAAACATTAATGCACCGATCAGCGAAGAAATACGCAGCAATGAAAAGCGCTTAAATTGTGCCAGCGTTGATTTTAATAACTGGCCATAATTACTGCTGAAATTACTTTTTGCATCTGGCAAATATTTTATAATAAGGTAACAGGTTATCCATACAAACGCGCAAGCAAACATATATACAGCACGCCATCCTAACATACTCGTTATAAACCCGCTGAGTACACGGGCAGCAAGAATGCCAATGAGTATGCCACTGAAAACTTTACCTACTGTGCTGCCAGTGCTTACCCGATCCAGCGATGCGGCTAATGGTAAAATCACTTGTGCGGCTACCGAAAACAATCCAATTAAAAAACTGGAAACCCACAACAGGTAAATGTTTTGGAAGAATGCCATCGCAAGCAAAGAAACTGATGCCAGTAATAGTAAAATAATGGTAAGTTTTTTACGATTGATTTTATCGCCAAGGGGCGTAATGAAAAACAAGCCCACGCCGTAGCCAGCCTGGGATAAAAAGGAGAGTGCTCCCGCTTGCGCTTCAGTTGAATGAGTGGATTGTTGGATATCTTTTAAAATGGGTTGGTTATAATAAATGTTAGCCACTGCTATACCTGCTGTTACCGCCATTATTAATACCTGGGTTGAGGATAATTTATTTTCTGTCATGCAAAATGTTACTCAAATATAAATGCTTATTGGCTTTGAAAGTTTATGGGAATTGCAATTAAAACATTGCCAGAATGAATAATGTAATCTATGCTTTGTTGTGGCCCGTTAGTCTTGTTTTGCCAAACAAATTATTAGCAAGAGATCAATTGATGAATTTTAATTTGAATAAAAAGCATTTTGCATATTATTTTTATCATGCTGATAAATTGGTTTGACAGGTAGTATTTGAAAGTGAAAAAATTTAATAAAATAATAGTTCAATGACTCAAAATTTAAAGGAAAAAATTTACCTGAAAGAAAGAATATTGGTTAAGACAATTAAAAACTGTGATTTCAAACGTAACGCCATTAAAAGTTGAAGAAGTTGGAGACCGGGTGAAAATAAAAGTGCACCAGGTAGTTCATGATATAGATGGTAAACTGTTGGCCGACGAGATAGTAGATCATTTTTTTTACCTAAAAAATGATAAAGTTGCTTCCTTTTGATATCGGTGTAAAAAACGACTCTTAGTTATAGCTTTGTTTTATTTGTAAATGAAAAAAAATTGACTCTTCCCCTGTAATGGTTTAAATTATTTAGTTGAACATAAACAAGTCGATCTCATTAAAAATTTTAGACTAATCGTTCATTAATTCATTTCAAAAAAATAGGGAACGCGCTTAATAATATTAGATTATTTATCGTTTGATATAAACCCAATATTTAATAATTAAACGGTTGCAAATATTATTTAAAGAAAAAAAATATTTCTACTTAACTATATAATAAATTGCAACAAATTAATTTATACTTTCAATTTTATTAAATGAAAAATTGCTTACGATTCAGCTTGCTTATTGCTTTTGTATTCGCTTTATTAACCGGTTGTAACAAACGTTCTGGTAATGCAAAAATTTTAGTATTTACCAAAACGGCCGGCTATCATCATGCTTCAATTGCCCCGGGTTCTGCAGCTATTATCAAACTTGGCCAGGAGAACGATTTTGGTGTAGACACCACTTCTAATGCTGCAATGTTTACCGAAGACACTTTAAAAAATTATGCTGCCGTTGTATTTTTAAATACTACCGATACGGCTGATGTGCTGTTAAATAATTACGAAGAGAATGCCTTTCAGCGCTACATTGAAGCTGGTGGCGGCTTTGTAGGCATTCATGCAGCCACTGACGCGGGTTATCATTGGGGTTGGTACACGCGGCTGGTTGGTGCAAATTTTAATGGCCATCCTGCACAGCAACAAGCAACTTTGCACGTGGTTGATAAAAATGATCCGTCAACAAAACACCTGCCTGATCCATGGGTAAGGAAGGATGAATGGTATAATTTTAAAAATCTTAATAAGGACGTACACGTGTTATTAACAATAGATGAAAAAAGTTATAAAGGCGGTACTAACGGCGACAATCACCCCATGGCATGGTATCATGATTATGACGGTGGCAGAGCGTGGTACACAGAGCTTGGCCACACCGATGAATCTTATTCCGATCCAAATTATTTAAAACATATTTTAGGGGGAATTGAATATGCAATTGGCGGTAATAAAGAACTAAATTATTCAAAAGTAGCCACACCATTAATACCTGAAGAAGATCGCATAGTGAGAACTCAATTGGTTCAGGGAACTTTTTTTGAGCCGACAGAAATGACGATCCTTCCAAATTTGGATGTGCTTATCGCACAACGTCGCGGCGAAATTTTGATATATAAAAACGATACAAAAACAGTGAAGCAGGTTGGGTTCCTGAATGTATATTGGAAAACGCTGCATACGCCCGGCGTCAATGCTGAAGAGGGTTTGCTTGGATTGCAGAAAGATCCAAATTTCGCCCACAATCATTTCGTGTATTTATATTACAGCCCTGTTGATACATCCGTTAATCGTTTATCCCGGTTCACTTTAAATAATGATTCCATTGATCCCAAATCGGAAAAAATTATTTTACAATTATATTCTCAAAGGGAAATATGTTGCCACACCGGTGGTTCCATTGCTTTTGGAAAAGACAGGATGTTGTATGTTTCAACCGGCGATAACACAACCCCATTTAATGAGCCTAACCAGAAATACGCAAGTAATGGTTATGCACCGTTAGATGACCGCCCCGGCCATGAACATTATGACGACCGCCGCAGTGCAGGAAACACAAACGACCTGCGTGGAAAAATTCTTCGCATCGATGTAGATGAACAAGGCAACTATACCATACCTGATGGCAATTTGTTTCCGAAAGGAACTGCAAAGACAAGGCCTGAAATATATGTAATGGGTGATCGTAACCCTTACCGTATCTCTGTTGACAAAAAAACAGGATATTTATATTGGGGTGAAGTAGGTCCCGATGCGAATAACGATAGCATGGAAACTCGCGGCCCCCGTGGCTATGATGAATTTAACCAGGCAAGAAAGGCTGGTTTTTTTGGATGGCCATTTTTTATCGCCAATAATCTTCCTTACCGGGCATATGATTATGCTACCGGCAAATCCGGCAATGCGTTTGATCCTGCAAAGCCCATCAACAATTCCCGAAACAATACGGGGTTGGAGCAATTACCTCCGGCAAATCCCGCATTCATTTGGTATCCATATGGCACATCAAAAGATTTCCCACAACTTGGAAGCGGCGGCAGGTGCGCAATGGCCGGGCCTGTGTATTATACAGATGACTATCCAAAAGAAACCCGCCTGCCGGATTATTATAATGGAAAGCTTTTTATTTATGAATGGATACGTGGATGGATAAAAGTAGTAACGATGCTGCCTAACGGCGATTTTGATAACATGGAACCTTTCATGTTACATACAAAGTTTAATAATCCTTCGGATATGGAAGTAGGGCCTGATGGCAGAATTTATGTATTGGAATATGGCAGCGGATGGTTTGCAAAAAATCCAGATGCGGGCCTTGTTCGCCTGGATTATATTTCCGGAAACAGGCCACCGGAAGTGGGAGCGATTACTGTAGACAAAACATCAGGTGATTTACCATTTAAAATATCTGCAAAAGTAACTGCAAAAGATCCCGACAATGATAAGCTTACGTACACATGGGATTTCGGCGACGGAAAAAAACTTAATACCACGGAACCTACGGCCAATTACACATTTACTAACGCAGGCGATTATGCGATTTCCGTAGAAGTGAAGGATGATAAAAATGCATTAACAAAAAGCGATGTTGTAAATGTTTATGCTGGCAATGAAGCGCCAACAGTAAACATCGCCATTGATGGCAATAAATCATTTTATTTCCCTGGCCAGCAGGTAAAATATCATGTTACAATTGATGATAAAGATGATACCGCCAAAGTAAAAGATTTAAACAATTTAATTGTTTCAGCAGATTATGCGGAAGGTACGGATAAGGCGGGATCATCTCAAGGGCACCAGGTTTTAAGCGCAACCGTTATGGGCAAAAATATGATGATGTCGCTCGATTGTAAAGGATGTCATAAAGTAGATGAAAAATCAATCGGGCCTGCATTTACACTGGTTGCCAAAAGATATCAAAAAGATCCGAAGGCGATGACGTACCTGGCTCAGAAAATAATAAGCGGCGGCAGCGGAGCGTGGGGACAAGTTGCTATGGCTGCGCATCCTAATTTAAAAGTGGATGATGCAAAACAAATTGTTACCTGGGTATTATCTCTTGCCAATGACAATAAAAAAGAGAAATCTTTGCCGGCAAATGGCGCTGTAAATGCGACGCTCAATAAACCTGTAAAGGGTAATGGGTTATTATATCTTTCAGCTTCCTATACTGACAAGGGCGGAACTAATATTAAGCCGTTGAGTGGTAGCAGTTCAGTTGCATTGCGCAACAATAAAGTAACGTTTGAAGATGTTAGCAATATGCAGGGATTTACCAAAGGGACATTTGGAGG
>JBDTKB010000163.1:0-37857 GCA_039935555.1 Ginsengibacter sp.
ATAATGGGGTTAGAATTGTTACATTGGAAGACAATACCATCATGGACCTTAAAGAGATTACCTTTTACTTTTGCTTGAATCTTACGCGTATTCGTTTTGGCGGATCTCGCAATAGCGTTTCGCAAAAAATTCAATTGCCGTATTTTGAATACCATATCCGGTACGCCATCATAAACAAAGGTTACAGTTTGTTATTCAAAGGCGTTATTAACCCCGCTATAAAATTCAATGAGAACTTTTTAAAACCTCAAAAAACAAAACAGATGAAGACAACGGCGTATTTATTTCTCCTGACTATGATACCGGTATTTGGAATGGCCCAGGCACAGAATTCCTATGCTAAAGAAATGGGTAACACCGTTATGTCCATTTGGAAAGATTCACTAATTAAATCTGCCGGCAAACCATCCACGTGGACTTATGATCAAGGTGTACTTTTACAGGGAATGCAAGGACTGTGGAAAGCTACAGGTGATGGGAAATACTTCAATTATATTCAAAAAAGTATGGATTTTTTTGTGGATGAAAGCGGCCACATACGTACATATAATTTTGATGACGTGACTTTAGATAACATTACCCCCGGCAAAGAATTATTGCTACTTTATAACGTAACCGGTAAGAAGAAATATTTGGAGGCTTTGCAATTATTGAGAAAGCAACTCAATGAACAACCACGCACCAATGAAGGCGGTTTCTGGCATAAAAAGATTTATCCTTACCAGATGTGGTTAGATGGATTGTATATGGCCGAACCATTTTACGCTGACTATGCCCGAACATTTCATGAAGATTCAGATTATCATGATATTGCCCACCAGTTTATTTTGATGGAACAACATTCACTTGATAAAAAGACCGGGCTACTGTATCATGGTTATGATGAATCGAAAGAACAGCAATGGGCCGATAAAAAAACAGGTACTTCTCCCCATTTTTGGGCAAGGGGAATGGGTTGGTATGGAATGGGATTGGTTGATGTGCTTGAAAATTTCCCGGATAACCAACCTGAAAAAAAAGAGTTAATTCAAATTTTGAACCGCTTTGCCGCAGCCGTTTCAAGGGTTCAGGATCCAATGAACGGCCTGTGGTGGGACATTTTGAATATGCCCGGAAAAAATAAAAATTACCAGGAGGCATCGGCATCGTGTATGTTCGTGTATGCGTTGGCGAAAGGAGTAAGGTTGGGATATTTACCTGCGTCTTACCTTGCAGTAGCTAAAAAGGGATATGAAGGTGTTATCCAAAAATTTATTAAAAAGGATGCCAAAGGGCAAATAAATCTTTATGGCACAGTAGGTGGTTCAGGCCTCGGCGGCAATCCCTATCGGGATGGTAGTTTTGATTATTATACCGGAGAAAAAATGGTAGTGAATGACCCTAAAGGTATTGGCGCTTTTCTTCTTGCCGCTAATGAGATCGAAATGTTACCAACACTTTCTATCGGAAAAGGAAAAACTGTTTTACTTGATTGCTATTTTAATCATGAAACCAAAAAAGGTGTTACGGGTAAACTGGTGCAATGGCATTATGTATGGGACGAGCAGGACAACGGTGGATATTCTATGTTTGGAAATGTATTTCATAAATACGGCATAAAAACCAAAAGCCTTTATGAAGCGCCAACACCTGATAATTTGAAGAAGGCTGATGTATATATTATTGTTGATCCTGATACTGACAAAGAAAGCGAGGATCCAAATTATGTTTCCGGCAGTGATATTAGTGCAATTTATAATTGGGTAAAAGCCGGTGGTGTTTTACTCTTGTTCAGCAATGATTCCGGCAACGTAGAGTTTACGCATTATAACAGGCTTGCCGCAAAATTTGGTATTCAGTTTAATTATGATAGTAAGAATAAAGAAACAGGAACTAATTATGAAATGGCTGCCGTTTCTATTCCGCAAGGCAATTCTATTTTTAAAAGGGAAAAGAAAGTTTATATAAAAGAGTATTCATCATTATCCGTTCAACCTCCTGCAATTACAGTACTAACGCAGGATGGGAACAATGTAGTAGCAGTGGCTAAAGTAGGTAAGGGAACTGTTTTTGCAGTTGGTGATCCGTGGTTCTATAATGAATATGAAGATGGGAGAAAAATACCTGTGGATTTTGAAAATTATAAAGCATCTGAAGATTTGGTAAAATGGGCTATTGGACAAACAAGAAAATAATGAGTGACAAATTTTTATGGAAAAAAGTTATCTCAAGGCCTCAAAATGCTTTTAAAATAAATGAAGTTTAGGTTTATAAATATAATTGTTGCAACATTTCTGATAGTGAGCACGTCAGCGTTCTCGATGCCTGTTGCCAGGAATTTGAACACTTCGATTATTAAAATTGTAGTTGATAAAAGTGGAAGGGGAAATTTTACATCGATCAAGGACGCCATAAATAGTCTTCCCGATTCTGCGGCGAAGCTGCGGGTTAATATTATTCTTTTGAAAAAAAATAGAGATTGATGAAATTATCAGCATATACATTAAAGAATATAACCTCCGATAAAGTTGTAGTACCGGATGAAGATTTATTGGAACTCCCCGAAAAGGTATTACAATTTGGCACCGGCGTATTGCTTCGTGGTCTTCCCGATTATTTTATTGATAAGGCCAATAGAATGGGAATTTTTAATGGAAGAATAGTAATTGTAAAATCTACTACCCGGGGCGATGCCACCGCATTTGAGAAGCAGGATGGCCTATATACGCTGTGTGTTCGTGGAATTCAGGCAGGCGAAAAAATTGAAGAAAATATTATTAATTCGTCTGTGAGCCGTGTATTAAATGCAAGCCATGAGTGGGAACAAATTTTGGAATGTGCCCACAACCAAAGTTTGCAGGTGATCATTTCCAATACAACCGAGGTTGGAATTAAATTAGTGAATGACGATATTCGGCGACATCCGCCCGCATCTTTCCCAGGCAAGTTGCTGGCATTTCTCTACGAGAGATTTATTGCCTTTGGTGGAAGTGAGAAAAGTGGTTTCGTAATTATTCCAACGGAATTGATTCCGGACAATGGAAAAAAGCTGGAATCGATCGTGCTGGAACTGGCACATCTTAATAGTTTAAATGATGAATTTATAGAATGGCTGGAGCGATGCAATTATTTTTGTAATTCACTGGTTGACCGCATTGTGACAGGCTTGCCGGGTGAGGAAATAAAAACGGAAATAGAAAAGGAATTAGGATATAAAGACGACTTGCTCACTATTTGTGAAGTGTACAGGCTGTGGGCAATTGAAGGCGATGAACAAATAAAAAAATTGCTTTCATTTGCGCAAGTTGATGAAGGAATTATTATTGAACCTGATATTGAACTGTACCGTGAGTTAAAATTGCGTTTACTAAATGGAACGCATACCCTAAGTTGTGGTATTGCTTTTCTGGCGGCCATTGACACAGTAAAAAGCGCGATGGATAATGAAATGATGGCAGGGTATATTTCAAATTTGATGTATCGTGAAATTGCCCCATCTATTCCCTACGTAACCGATACCGAAACATTGAATAATTTTGTGGTAAAAGTTTTAGATAGATTTCGTAATCCGCACATCAATCATTTTTGGAAAAGCATCACGTTAAATTACACGCAAAAAATGAAGTTGAGGTGCATTCCAATTTTGCTTAACTATTATGCAAAAAGCGAAATTGTTCCTGAATTATTTGCTTTAGGTTTTGCTGCTTACATTGCCTTCTTGAGGCCGGTAAAGCAAACCGGAAAGGAATTTTTTGGCGAATGCAACGGGCAATATTATTTGATTGAAGATGAGGCGGCTGAAATTTTTTTTAAGGTTTGGCAACAATCTCCACAAGACAAGATTGTAAAAATTATTTTACGGGATATAACTTTATGGGGAAAAGATTTGACGCGGTTGCCTGGCTTTGAAAAATCAGTAGCTGGTAAAGTAGAGGATATAATAAACAATGGAATGAAAGCTACCCTTGAAGCGGTACATTCGAAGAAAATATATGTGTGATGAATCATAAAGTAACAAAAGTACATCCTGGTGATAATGTATTGGTTGCTTTGGCAAACCTAAAAGAAGGCGATCTCGTGCATTATGACGGTGAAGCATACACGATAATAGGTAACGTGGCAGCCAAGCATAAATTTGTAACGAGCGACATGCAGCCGGGTGATGAATTATTTATGTATGGCGTTTTGGTTGGAAAAGCCCAAACCTTTATTCCACGTGGTAGTGTTATAACTACTTCTAATGTGAAGCATGCTGCAAATAAATTTTCTGTAAGTGAAAGAAAACTGGGTTGGACAAAACCTGATATTTCTAAATTTAAGGACGGGACTTTTATGGGCTACCATCGCCCCGACGGTAAAGTGGGCACCGCTAATTATTGGTTGGTGATTCCATTAGTCTTTTGTGAGAACAGAAATCTTGAGGTTTTGAAGGAAGCTTTGGTAAATGAATTGGGATACGGAAGAAATCAAAATAAAAAGGCAGAAGTTTCTAAACTTATTGAAATTTATAAAAGCGGAAAAAATATAGATGAAATCTTAACCGCAGACATTGCGGTAGCTGATGAAGAAGTAAAAAAGAAACGGCTTTTTCCAAACGTCGACGGTATTAAATTTTTAACGCATGAAGGTGGTTGTGGCGGTACAAGGCAGGATGCGCAAGCATTGTGTGGTTTGTTGGCAGGTTATATAACTCATTCCAATGTCGCTGGCGCCACAATTTTAAGCCTCGGTTGCCAAAATGCACAAGTCGAAATTTTGCAGGAAGAGATTAAGAAAAGAGATGCAGTATTTTCGAAACCTTTGTTTGTATTAGAGCAACAAAAAATAGGTAAAGAATCTGATCTGATTTCATTGGCGATTAAGCAAACGTTTGCGGGGCTGGTACAAGCCAATTCTCTTGAGAGAAAGCCTGCGCCATTAAGTAAGATATGTATTGGTTTAGAGTGCGGTGGTTCAGACGGGTTTAGCGGTATTTCTTCAAACCCGGCGATAGGATATACTTCTGATATTTTGGTGGCGCTTGGAGGCTCAGTGATTCTTTCTGAATTTCCGGAATTGTGCGGAGTGGAGCAAAATTTGAGTGACCGCTGTATTACAACGGGCACGGCTAAACGCTTTGGTGATTTGATGTTTACTTATAATGAAAAAGCAAAGGCTTCGGGATCTGGTTTTGATATGAATCCTTCGCCGGGAAACATAAAAGACGGTTTAATAACTGACGCAATTAAATCTGCCGGTGCCGCAAAAAAAGGCGGAACATCACCGGTGGTAGATGTGTTGGATTATCCTGAAATGGTTACCAGGCCTGGTTTAAACTTGCTTTGTACGCCCGGCAATGATGTTGAAAGCACAACCGCGGAAGTGGCCTCAGGCGCAAATATTGTTTTATTCACCACAGGACTGGGCACACCAACAGGTAACCCAATTACACCCGTTATAAAGCTATCAAGCAATACAATTTTGTATGATAAAATGCATGATATTATTGATATAAACACAGGTACGATTATAGAAGGTAATGAAACCATTGAGCAGGCCGGAGAGCGTATACTCGATTACGTTATAAAGGTTGCGAGTGGCGAAATTGAAGTGAGCGCGGTGAGGCATTTGCAAAATGATTTTATTCCCTGGAAAAGAGGCGTGAGCCTTTAAATATAACTTTGTTGTTGAAAAACGATGAATAAAACCGGAATTTTTTTTTTCCATTTTGAAACAAGTTTATGAAAAGTTTTTTAGACGATAATTTCCTGCTGCAATCTGAAACCGCAAAAAAATTATATCACGATTTTGCCGAAAAGTTGCCTGTCATAGATTATCACTGCCATCTGCCTGTGCAGCAAATTGCTGATGATATCAATTTTAAAAATCTTACCCAAATATGGTTATATGGCGACCACTACAAATGGCGCGCAATGCGTGCCTGCGGCGTAGATGAAAATTTTATTACCGGTGATAAATCGGATGTTGAAAAATTTGGAAAATGGGCGGAAACGGTTCCTTATACTTTGCGTAACCCGCTTTATCACTGGACGCACATTGAATTACAAAGATATTTTGATGTCCATGAATTGCTGAAGCCGGAAAGTTCAAAGAAAATTTATGACGACTGCACAAAAAAATTACAAACGAAAGAATATTCAGTAAAAAATTTACTGCGTAAAATGCGTGTGGAAGTTGTTTGCACAACCGATGACCCCACAGACAGTTTGGAATATCATAAAAAAATAAAAGATGATGGTTTTGAAATAAGAGTGCTCTCGGCGTTCCGGCCTGATAAAGGAATGTATGTAGATGATGTGAATGAATTTAATACTTACGTCATGCGGCTTGAAAAAATATCAGGATCTGGCGTTACATCATTTCAATCTTACATAGATCTATTGAAAAAACGTCATGATTTTTTTGCGGCTGCAGGTTGTACTGTCTCGGATCACGGGCTCGAATTTGTGTGCGCTGAAGATTATACTGATAAGGAAATTGAGACAATTTTCAATAAAATTCGTGGCGGAAAAGAACTTTCCCCGCAGGAGATTTTGAAATTTAAATCGGCCATGTTAGAGATTTTTGCAACCTGGGATCATGAAAAAGGATGGGTGCAGCAATATCATTTGGGTGCATTAAGAAATAATAATTCCAGGATGCTGGAGTCCTCAGGGCCTGATACCGGCTGGGATTCTATTGGGGATTTTCGGCAGGCAAGATCGTTATCAAAATTTTTGAACAAACTGGATTCAACCAATCAATTGGCGAAAACGATCTTATATAATTTAAACCCGGCCGATAATGAATTAATGGCTACGATGGCCGGAAATTTTAATGATGGAACAGTTGCCGGTAAAATTCAATTTGGTGCCGCCTGGTGGTTTCTTGATCAAAAAGATGGAATGACCAAACAAATGAATGCATTGTCTAACATGGGTTTGCTTAGCAAATTTGTGGGCATGATCACCGACTCAAGGAGCTTTCTTTCTTATCCACGGCATGAATACTTTCGCAGGCTTTTGTGCAATTTATTTGGCGAAGAAATTGAGAACGGTGAGATGACAAATGATTTAGAATGGACCGGGAAGATCATTGGTGACATCTGCTATCGCAATGCGAAAGCCTATTTCGGCTGGTAATCTAAATGAATTTTTAAAGGAAAATATTACGCGAATGTGTGATATTTTAAATTATCACGTAAAAGCGTGATATTCTTGTTTATCACGGATAAACGTGATATTTTTGCAGAATAAAAAGATAAGCAATGATTGCAGTGATCACGGGCGACATCATTAATTCAAAAAAGAATAATCCAAAAACCTGGCTAAAGGCGTTAAAAAAGGAATTGGAAAAGGCAGGGAAAAGCCCTAAAACATGGGATATTTATCGCGGGGACAGCTTCCAATTGCTGGTTAATAACCCGGAGGACGCCTTACTAACAGCAATAAAAATAAAAGCTTCACTAAAGTCTATAAAAAATACCAACGTGCGTATGTCTGTTGGCATAGGAGATATTACCTATACTGCTCCTAAAATTACAGAGTCAAATGGAACTGCGTTTGTGCATTCGGGTGAGAAATTTGAATTGCTCAAAAAGGAAAAACAAAATCTCGCAATAAAAAGTGACCGGCCGGCTTTTGACAAGGATATGAATTTATTTCTTAAGTTGGCTTCAATAGCCATGGATAACTGGACAACGAACGCGGCGGAAATAGTATACACCACATTGGAAAATCCAGGCAAGCTCCAGGAAGAGTTGGGTAGAATTGTTGGTATAAAACAAAACGCAATAAGTAACAGGCTTAAAAGAGCATATTATGATGAAATAATAGAACTGAACGAAATGTATGTAATGAAATTAAAATCATTGAAATGATTGTCTTACTTAAATTTTTTATAGCTCATTTTATCGGTGATTTTCTATTGCAACCCTCATCATGGGTGAAGGCAAAACAAGAGAAAAAATTAGGCGCATGGCAATTGTATGCTCACTCCCTGATACATGGAATTTTGATTCTGATTCTTGTGTGGGATCTCAACTTCATCGTGTGGGCCGGTATACTTGCACTCATACACTTTATAATAGATGCCACGAAAAGCCTGCTGCAAACCAGGCGAAACCAGCGTTGGCTATTTTTTATCGATCAGCTATTTCATTTTATTTCCATCTATGTAATATGGTTGTTCTTCGAAAATAAATTCCCTTCTTTTTCATTTCTAAATAATGAAAAAATTATTTTACTCATCACCTTAATAATTTTTTTGACGAGACCGATGTCTATCGCCGTAAAAATATTTATATCAAAGTGGACACCAGATACTGAATCGGGTGATGATACCGCATCCTTACAAAGTGCCGGGCAATACATCGGGATTTTAGAGAGGCTGCTGGTATTCATATTTATGGTATCAAACGAGTGGCAGGCGGTGGGCTTCTTATTGGCGGCAAAATCAGTTTTCCGCTTCGGAAACCTGCAGGAAGCAAAGGACCGGAAACTTACTGAATATATTTTAATAGGCACTTTAATAAGTTTCGGTGTAGCAGTTTTAACCGGAATGGGTTACCGGTATATAATGCAATCAAACATTTTTTAAAATATATCACTGAAATGCGTGATAAATTGAATTATCACGTTTTACGGTGATAATTTGGCTGCTGCTCTACACCGAATTTTGTTCTCAGGCTACCCACCAAAACGTACTAACGAGACCGCATAACCGCTATTTTATTTTTGATAACCTTCAACTAATTGCAGGCAATACGAAATCCTGACCGGGAACTATTTGCCCGGCTGCTTTCAAAGGCTTGGTATTGTTCTTCACAGCAATCATTGTAATAATAGCCGATAATAAAAGCGCCACAGACATAAAAATGTAAGAAGCATCAAATCCCCCGGTTGCGCCATTTAAGTAGCCTACAATATACGCTCCTGCGAAGGAGCCTAAAGCTCCAAGACTATTAATAAGTGCAATGGCGCCGCCTGAAACATTGGCCGGCAGTACTTCGGTGATGATTGCAAAAAAAGGCCCATAAGGAGCATACATCGCACCCCCCGCAATTACAAGCAACACAAATGACAACCAAAAATTACTTGTCCCAACAAGATAAGAGCTATAAAATGCAACAGCGCCAATTAATAAAAACGGCCATACAAATGCTTTCCTGTTTAAAGTTTTATCGGAAAAATAAGACACGATGAGCATGCCAATAATTGCAAGCATGTATGGCACAGATGATAACCAGCCCGTTCTCACGATGTTCATTTCGGGTGCCGAATTTATAATAGAAGGCAACCACATGACGAACCCGTAAACACCAATACTCCAAAACGCATATTGCAGGCTAAGCAGTATTACAATTTTAGATTTGAATGCTGCACGATAATTTTTGACTGGCTTAATAATCTCTTGTTCACGGCGAAGTGTTTCTTCTAAATTTTGTTTCTCTAAATCGGAAAGCCATTGCGCATTTTTAGGTTTATCCTCCACCAGCCGCCGCCATAAGAATGCCCAGATAATTGCAGGTACTCCTTCAAAAATAAACATCCAGCGCCAGCCAACAGATTTTATCAAATAGCCCGAAAGAATTGACATCCATAAAATAGTAACAGGATTGCCAAGTATCAAAAATGTATTGGCCCGCGACCTTTCGGATTTTGTAAACCACCTGCTTAAAAAAATAAGCATGGCCGGCATAACGGCACTCTCCACAACGCCCAGCATAAATCTTATTACTATTAATAAATTTACATTGCTCACTATGCCCGTTGCCATAGCCATTGCGCCCCATAAAATCAATGACCAAAAAATTAATTTTTTCGCACTTTTATTTGCCGCATATAATGCCCCGGGAATTTGGAAGAAAAAATATCCAAGAAAAAAAAGTGAACCTAACAAAGAAGACATCGTCGCAGTGATGTTCAAATCTTTAGCCATTCCACCGGCTGCGGCAAAACCGAAATTGGCGCGGTCAAGGTAGGCAAGGCTGTAAGTAGTAAAAGCAATAGGAACCAGGTAATACCACCGTTTTGCTGCAATCAAATTTGCCATTTGGACTGGTTTATAGTCACATCAAGATTTAAATATCAACATTTATTCCGTTACAACTATAAATTTATTTGCTAACGCTGAACTCTTCCGCTCGCATCACCTTTCATTAATCCTTGCACATCACTTAAGGTTGCATGATTGAGATCTCCAGGTATCGTATGTTTTATTGCGGAAGCAGCAACGCCAAACTCTGCAGCATTTTTCATCTCCATGCCAGTAACAAGCCCATAAATAAAACCACTTGCAAATGAATCACCACTGCCAACGCGATCCACGATTCTTACCTCATATTGCTTAGTGTGATAAAAATCTTTACCATTAAAAACTAAAGCACTCCACCCATTATCAGAGGCGCTGTGGCTTTCTCTTAAGGTTGAGGCAATATATTTAAAGCCAAATTTTTCTTTCATTTGCTGAAATACATTTTTATAACCATCGAGGTTTAGTTCACCTTTTGTTACATCCGTTCCCTTGCTTTTAAATCCTAAAGTGGTTTCAGCATCTTCTTCGTTTCCAATGCACACATCTACATATTTACAAAGCGTGGTCATTACTTCTTTCGCCTTGTCTTTACTCCATAATTTTTTCCGGTAATTAAGATCGATGCTTGTTGTAATCCCTTTTTGCTTAGCGGCTTTTAAGGCGGCCTCAGTAAGTGCTGCTGCCTTATCGCTAAGTGCCGGCGTTATGCCTGTTGTATGAAACCAATCAGCTCCATCAAATATTTTTTCAAAATCAAAATCATTTATTTCTGCTTCTGATATGGCCGCATTCGCTCGATCATAAACTACTTGCGAAGCACGCATAGATGCACCTGTTTCAAGAAAATAAATTCCTAATCTTTCACCTCCTCTTGCTACGAATTGAGTATCTACTCCGTAACGACGTAAATGATTTATCGCGGCCTGGCCGATTGGATTATCAGGTACTTTGGAAACAAAAGTTCCCTGGAGCCCATAATTACATAGCGCTGCGGCCACATTGGCTTCTCCGCCACCATAAGTAACGTCGAAGCTATCAGCTTGTACAAATCTTTTAAAATCTGGTGTAGATAACCGAAGCATTATCTCACCAAGTGTTACAACTTTTTTTGACATAACTATTTTTTTGAATTAATTTAAAAGCAACTTTTTTTTATTATCAAGCAATAAGATCGAATTTCTTTCTTATTTATTGAAGGAACAAGAATTAATTGAATTATTCAACAAAAATATACGGAAACGATTGCGTTAATTTTGAATGGTGCAACGTATGTATGAAAGATAATTTGTTTGTAAACATATTTTTTCCAATGCAATATTATTCGGTAACGTTTGCGTAGAAAAATATGGTATAGTAATTTTATTCCGATAACATTGTTTAATTATAAAAAGTATTATGGATACAAAAAGTGAATTATTAAAATTAATTCCTGAGCAGGGAGTTTTGCCACTCTATTTTTATAAAGATGCTGATGTAAGTGTCGAAGTTTTAAAGGCTTTATATAACGCAGGTATAAGAGCGGTAGAATATACGAATCGCGGTGAAGCAGCTTTGCACAATTTCAAAAAAATGCGCGTAGTATGTGATCAAGAACTAAAGGGTATGTACCTTGGCATTGGTACAATTAAGAATTCAACTATGGCGCAAACCTTTATTGATGCAGGCGCTGATTATATTATTTGCCCGGGTCTTATAGAAGAAGTTGCAGCAGTGGCCGATAAAAATAACATGCTCTGGGTTCCCGGGTGCATGACGCCTTCTGAGATTATAAGGGCAGAAAATATGGGCGCAAAAATGATCAAACTTTTTCCGGGAAACATTCTGGGTCCCTCGTTTATGAGTGCAATTAAAGAACTTTTCCCGGGTTTGTTATTTATGCCTACGGGTGGGGTTGATCTTGATAAGGAAAACATAGCGGGTTGGTTTAAGGCAGGTGTTTGCGCTGTGGGAATGGGAAGCAAACTGGTGAGCAAAAATTTGCTGGAGCAAAAAGATTATACAAAAATAGAAGCGCTTACTAAACAAGCGATGGAAATGGTGGCGGCAGCGAGATAGATTTTACTTTTTTTTAAATAATATACGATATGCAGAAGACTATGGGAAGATACCGGTGGACGATTTGTTCTTTGTTATTTTTTGCTACTACTATTAACTACCTTGACCGGTCCGTTATAAGTTTATTGAAGCCCTACCTTGAAGTTCAATTTCATTGGACAGAGGGTGACTACTCATATATAGTGATGGCTTTCCAGGTTTCTTATGCCCTGGGAATGGTTACTGTGGGAAGGCTCATCGATAAAATAGGTACCAAATTAGGGTATGCTTTATCAACTTTTGCATGGAGCATTGCCGCAATGGGACATGCCCTTGCGAATAGTACGCTTGGCTTTGGCATTGCGCGTGTAGCCCTTGGCGTTAGTGAGGCTGGAAACTTTCCTGCGGCAATAAAAACGGTAAGCGAATGGTTTCCAAAAAAAGAACGCGCGTATGCAACCGGCATATTTAATTCGGGTGCAAACATTGGTGCAATCATTGCTCCGCTAACTGTTCCGCTTATTGCTGAAAAATGGGGATGGCAGTGGGCATTTATTTTAACCGGCGCAATAGGTTTTATTTGGCTCGCGCTGTGGCTTTTTGTTTATGAAATTCCCGCAAAAAACAAGCGTCTTTCAAAAGAAGAATACCTTTATATTAATAGCGATTTGGACGAACCCGCCGACTCGTTTGAGGCAGCGCCACGAACGAGCTGGTTTAAATTATTGTCGTTCAGGCAAACATGGGCATTTATAATCGGTAAATTTCTTACAGATCCGGTATGGTGGTTTTATCTTTTTTGGCTACCAGCATTTCTTGATGCGCAATACGGCGTAAATGGTACCGCCATTGCATTGCCCGTGGCGCTTGTATACACTATGTCAAGTTTTGGAAGTATAGGAGGCGGATGGTTGCCGTTATATCTTGTAAACCGTGGCTGGCCTGTGTATAAAGCGAGAAAAACTTCAATGCTTATTTATGCGCTTTGTGTTATTCCGGTAATTTTTGCGCAATGGCTTGGCTCTATAAATATGTGGCTTGCTGTTTTTATAATCGGCTTCGCGGCTTCGGCTCACCAGGCATGGAGCGCAAATATTTTTACGACGGTTTCCGATATGTTTCCTAAAAAAACGGTGGCTTCTGTTACCGGGATTGGTGGCCTTGCTGGTGCAATCGGTGGCATGCTGATTGCCTTATTTGCAGGCATTGTTTTCGATAAATATAAAGCGCTTGGTAGTATTGAAACCGGCTATTATATCGTGTTTTTTATATGTGGCTTTGCTTATTTAATCGCGTGGCTCCTCATGCATTTCATTGTGCCTAAAATGAAAATGGTTAACGTATAATTCTTTCCTTTCAATATAACCTGGTTTAAGAAATCAGTTGCGTGGTAATTTATTTATCTTAAAAATTGTCATACAAATCGTCGGACGCCGGTGGCTGTATACGTTTGCCGGAATTCTTTTGGGGTGCTGTCTTTTTTCTTTTTAAAAACGCGGTTAAAGTTTGACATGTTATTGAATCCGCATTTGTAAGCAATTTCATTAATGCTGTTTGTTGTATCTATAAGCATGCGTGTGGCGTGCCCCAGCCTTACTTCGTTTAAGGTATCTATAAATGTTTTTCCTGTTCTAAATTTAAAGAACCTGCTAAATGATACCTCGGCCATCCCGGCAATTTTAGCAGCATCTCCCAGGGTAATATTTTCACTAAAGTCTTTATTAAGCAACGTCATTATCTTCTCTATTCGCCGGCTATTGTAAGAGGGCATTTCTGTATTGAACGACACGTGTGAAAGTGTTTTCAAATTTCTTGATATAGAGAGATCGTGAAGTATTGACATGAGTTCAAGTACCGAATCAAAACCATGGCGTTGCGGCAATTGAATTAACCGCGGCATGATAGATAACGTGGTGGCTTTTGAAAATAAAACACCCCTGGAAGATCGCTGAAGAAGTGTTCTTATAAAACTCATTTGATTGCGTTGTAAAAACTTTTCATCAAACAAATCACGGTGAAACTGGATTGTAATTTCGTCGATCATCTTGCCTTTGCATTTGTTGGTAAACCACCCGTGGTGAAGATTTGACCCAACAAGAACTAATTCTATGTTTCCAATTTCTTCTACATGATCTCCCACAACCCTTTGGGCGCCTTCTGCATTTTTTATAAAATTCAATTCATACTCTTCGTGAAAATGTAAAGGGAAATCAAATTCTTTTTTTGACCTTGAAAATATAGTAAAGCAATCGCTCGGTGTGAGCGGTGTAATCTCGCGTAATATATTTTCTGTAAGGCTCATAATAGAAACGCAATAATTGAAGCAGAAGTTATCAAGAAAGTATTAGTATCATTTTAAGAATACAATTCCATAAAAACCTATCTATAAAGCTAGTCATGCTATAAAAATATATATTTTAAGTAATAAAATATAAAAAAAAGATAAGAAAGTATTGATCTTCTGTCATAAATAGAAATAGTTTTGAAAAAACGATGTTAGAATCCACATAATTGAGATGATTTAATCATGACGTTTTGAATTCGTCACCTGCTTTCTAAAAATTACGATACCTGAAAAAATATTTATCAATCTCAATACTTTTAAAACAACAAGATTTGAATTATATAAATGTGTTTAAATTTTGCATAAATTTATAGCCATTTCACCATTGAAACCTTTGCACGATTGCACATGCTGTTTTAATATGTCACCATCAATTTTTTATTTCACATCAATCGAAATAAAAATGAGAATTATATTTTAAGATGATAAAAAAGCTAATCTCAGTTATCTGTCTCGTTTTATTTTTTCAAACCATTACTGCGCAATCTTCTTTTGTTTCTGTAAAAAAAGAGCAGTTAATTCTAAATGGTAAGCCATATTATTTTATTGGAACTAATTATTGGTATGGAGGTTTGCTATCGCTAAAAAAAGATAAAAAAACGGGTATAGACCGGCTACGGGAAGAGCTTGATTTTTTAAAGAAGAATGGTGTTACTAACGTACGCGTACTCGGAGGTTCAGAAGGTATGGGAATAATCAATGGTGTCAATCGTGTTGGGCCTCCATTACAGCCTGCAAAGGGCATCTTCGATCCTGGATTTTTAAAAGGCATGGATGCTCTTCTTTATGAATTAGGAAAGAGAAAAATGAAAGCGGTTATTTACCTAAGTAATAACTGGAACTGGAGCGGAGGATTTTTGCAGTATCTCAATTGGAACGGCTTAATTTCTGATTCTGTCTTATTAAAAGACATACCTTGGAGTGAAACCGGTAAGTACACAAGCTTGTTTTACGATTGCGAAAAATGTGTGGCCGATTATTATGCCCAGGTAACTTATATTATTAGCCACATCAATTCAATAAGTCATAAAAAATATTCAGAAGAACCCGCAATTATGGCCTGGGAAATAGCTAACGAACCCAGGCCAATGCGTCTTTCGGCGGTAAGTTCTTATAAGAAATTTATCAGTGCCACAGCTGCTTTCATCAAAAAACAGGATCATAACCACCTGGTAACTACGGGTACTGAGGGGTACATGAGTACCGATAATATTCAGCTATATAAAGAGATACATGATGATAAAAATATTGATTATCTCACGATACATATTTGGCCAAAAAACTGGTCATGGTTTACCGGAAAGAACATCGCGCAGGGAATAGATACTGTTCTTAAAAAGACAATAACTTATTTAGACGCGCATAAAACAATTGCGCATGAATTGAATAAGCCTTTGGTTATTGAAGAATTTGGTTTGCCGAGGGACCATCATTCTTATGACATTGATTCACCTACTACAATGAGAGACATTTATTTTCGTAAAATTTTAACTGAATGGCTGAAAAGTGAAAGCAATAGTGGCTTGCTGGCTGGCGTGAATTTTTGGGCTTATGGAGGAATTGCAAAACCGGTTAAAGGACAAACGATGTGGAAGGAAGGCGACGAATATATGGGTGACCCACCGATGGAAGAACAGGGCCTGAATACAATTTTTAATTCAGACAGCAGCACCTGGCAATTAATAGATTCAATATCAAATAAAGCAAAACAGGCAAGCGCTTTTGGTGATTTTTCTCCAGTGAAACAAACTGGTTATACACTTTCTAAAATTACTTTTAAGAACGTGGCGGCTAAAGATCATTTGTATAAATGAAACTACAGGCCATAGACATTGCGATTGTCCTATCCTACCTGCTTATGATGCTTATGCTTGGCTGGTTTTTGCGTAAGAAAGCCAGGCTAAACAACGAGAGCTATTTAATGGGGGGAAAAAAATTACCATGGTATTTACTGGGCCTAAGTGATGCATCCGACATGTTTGATATTAGCGGCACAATGTGGATGGTTGCTTTGTGCTTCGTTTATGGGCTAAAAAGCATTTGGATCCCGTGGTTATGGCCGGTGTTTAACCAGGTATTTAATATGATGTATCTCGCAAAATGGCTGCGGCGCTCTAATGCCAATACCGGCGCGGAATGGCTTGCCACGCGTTTTGGCTTAAAAGGCACGGGTGTTAAATCCTCGCACAATATTGTTGTAGCCTTTGCATTGATCGGTTGCCTGGGTTTTCTTGCATATGGGTTTATAGGTCTCGGAAAGTTTATCGAAATATTTGTTCCATGGACTATTATCCAGCCTTACATTCCCTTCAATGTTGCGCCTCAATATGTACCTCATTTTTATGGAATTGTATTCACGCTTTTTGCGATGTTCTATTCTATTTTGGGTGGCATGCGCAGCATAGTTTTAGGAGATCTTATTAAATATATAATAATGACTGTAGGATGTATTGCCATTGCTATAATTGCGGTAGTACATCTTAACGGACATTCTCTAAATGTGCCTAAAGGTTGGAACAATCCATTCTTTGGATGGCATCTCAATTTGGACTGGTCGGGCATTATAGCCGATGCTAATAAAAAAATTGCAGCCGATGGTTACGGGCTTTTTGGAATACTTTTTATGATGATGTTGTTCAAAGGTGTTTTTGCAAGTCTTGCCGGCCCTGCGCCTAATTATGATATGCAAAAAGTTTTGTCAACCAAATCTCCAAAAGAAGCTTCTAAAATGACGGGCTTTGTTTCCATTGTTTTATTGCCCATTAGATATTTAATGGTGATTGGCCTTACGGTTTTAGCATTGTTATATTACAACCAGCTCGACCTTTCTGACGGAATGGGCCATACGGATTTCGAAAGAATTTTACCTGGTGCTATCAATAGTTTTTTACCCGTTGGTATTTTAGGATTGGTGCTTACCGGGTTGCTGGGAGCATTTATGGGAACTTTTTCAGGAACCATGAATGCGGCACAAGCCTATATTGTAAACGATATTTATTTGAAATATATCAATCCGAATGCGCCCAACAGAAGGGTAATTTTCATGAATTATATTTCCGGTATTTTAGTGGTAGCCGTTGGCGTTACACTGGGATTTTTTACTAAAGATGTTAACAGTATTTTGCAATGGATCGTATCTGGTTTGTATGGCGGCTACATAGCGGCCAATGTTTTAAAATGGTATTGGTGGCGCTTTAATGCGAATGGATTTTTTTGGGGAATGCTCGCCGGCATTGCCGGAGCGTTAGTGTTTTCGCGGTTCTTCGACGGTATACAGTTTCTTTATTATTTCCCGGTATTATTTCTAATATCAATTATTGGTTGCATCGTCGGTACCTATTCTGCCGCTGCTACAGATATTGAGGTATTGAAGAGTTTTTATAAAACTGTTCGCCCATGGGGATTTTGGCAACCCGTTCATGAACTCGTAATAAAAGATGATCCTTTTTTTAAAGCGAACAAAAGATTTACCCTTGATATGTTCAATGTAATGCTGGGCATTGTAGCCCAATTGTGCCTGACCATTTTGCCGTTATATCTTGTGTTATGGATGAAACTTCCCTTGCTGATAACGGTATTATTATTGGCAATAATTATTCTCATTCTCAAAAAAACCTGGTGGAATAAATTGGAAGATTAAAAATAACTTCGAAGCATCAACTTCACAATATGAATACACTTTTTCAAGAGAGACTACAAGTTATCACAACTTCTTTTCAAAAACTTGTTGATATCAAAAACCATAAGTTAACATCAGTAAACGGTATTTATGACCGGTATGAATATCCTGTACTCACTTCATCTCATATTCCTTTAAACTGGCGATTCGATCTAAATGAGCAAACCAATCCATTTCTCCTTGAGCGGTTTGGCATAAACGCAGTTTTTAATTCAGGAGCTATAAAATTTAAGAACAAATATATTTTGGTGGCAAGGGTAGAAGGCAACGACAGGAAATCTTTTTTTGCAGTTGCGGAAAGCGAAAACGGAATTGATCATTTTAAGTTTTGGAATCACCCGGTAGTGATTCCACCAACAGATGTACCCGAAGTTAATCTATACGATATGCGGCTTATTCAACATGAGGATGGCTGGATTTATGGACTTTTTTGTACGGAGAGAAGAGATGAGAATGCTTCAGAAGGAGATCAGTCTGCAGCCATTGCACAGTGCGGTATAGCAAGAACAAAAGACTTTGTAATATGGGATCGATTGCCGAACCTTATAACGCCGTCGCCACAACAAAGGAATGTAGTATTGCATCCGGAATTTTATAAAGATAAATATGCGTTTTATACGCGTCCACAGGATAGTTTTTTAGAGGCAGGAACGGGCGGCGGAATAGGTTTTGGGCTTTGCGATGATATTGAAAATGCTGTGATTAAAAAAGAAATCGTAATTGATAAGAAGAAATATCATACAGTTTACGAAGCTAAGAATGGATTAGGGCCGGCACCAATTAAAACGCCGAAAGGATGGCTGCACCTGGCTCATGGAGTAAGAAATACTGCGGCAGGCCTGCGGTATGTACTTTATATATTTATGACTGATTTAGACGATATAACGAAAGTCACTTACAGGCCGGGAGGCTATTTCATGGCGCCTGAAGGCGAGGAGCTGGTTGGCGATGTTTCCAATGTTATTTTTTCTAACGGCTGGATTTTGGATGAAGACGGCACTGTTTTTATTTATTATGCCGCATCGGATTCAAGGATGCATGTAGCCACAAGTACCATTGATAAATTGTTAGATTATACAATTAATTCTCCCGCAGACAAATTCTCTTCTAACGGATCTGTAAAAACAGTTTTGAATATAATCAATAGGAACATTTCCAATGAACATAACGGTGAAGGAGAAACGCTAAACGGAGAAATAAAAAATTTAAATATTTTGTACAAATAATTTGCTTACCAGTAATGAAATAACATCGTTTACCAGCTTGCAAAAATTTAAAAGTGAATTGCAGGATGAGTTGGCTTCCATTCTTAACTATTGGCAGCAGCATACCATTGATGCCGAGTTTGGTGGCTTTTATGGCAAACTGAATAATAAAAGTGAGGTGCATAAAAATGCGCCAAAAGGGTCCGTTTTAAATAGCAGAATATTGTGGGCGTTTTCTGCCGGATATAATCTTACTGCAAACACAAAATATTTTGAAGCAGCACAAAGGGCTTTTGAATATTTTATAGAAAACTTCATTGATAAAAAATATGGTGGAGTTTATTGGACTTTAGATTTCACAGGAAATCCTGCTGATACAAAGAAGCAAATTTATGCGCAGTCATTTGCTATTTATGGGTTAAGCGAATTTTACCTCGCCAGCCAAAATGAGTTGGCAAAAGAAAAGGCGATAGAATTATTTCACCTTGTTATTGAGCACAGTTATGACAGGAAGTTTGGCGGCTACATTGAAGCATTGTCGGGCGATTGGGAGGAGATAAAAGATTTGCGGCTTAGCGATAAAGATGCCAATGAAAAGAAATCAATGAACACGCATCTTCATGTTTTAGAGGGTTTTACTAATCTCTATCGTATATGGCCACACGAAAATCTAAAGGACAAAATCAGGGAGCTGCTTAATATTTTTTTAGACCATATTATCGATAAAAATACAAATCACCTTATGCTGTTTTTTGATGAAAATTGGGAAGTGAAGTCCAATTTAATTTCCTATGGCCACGATATTGAGGCTGCCTGGTTGCTCCTGGAATCTGCAATAGCTATTGAGGAACAAGATATTTTAGAGCGCATAAAAATTAAGTCGATACAAATTGCTGACGCCGCGGCAGAAGGCCTTGATACAGACGGTGGATTATGGTACGAATATGATGCGGACAAAGATCATCTTATTAAGGAGAAGCATTCGTGGCCGCAGGCCGAAAGTATGGTAGGCTTTTTCAACGCCTGGGAAATAAGCGGAGATGAAAATTATCTTTTAAAATCCTTTAGTAGCTGGAAATTTATAAAAGATTATATCGCTGATAAAACCTGCGGTGAATGGTTTTGGGGCGTAAAGGAAAATTATGAATTGATGGAAGAAGATAAAGTAGGTATATGGAAATGCCCGTACCATAATAGCAGATCGTGTATTGAATTGATTCGCCGGATTAGCAATAAGTTGGTTTAATAAAGATGGCTTTTTCAGTCTGGAGATGAACGAGTGATCGCTAAACATGTAAAGGAGTTTTTTATAAATAAAAAAGATTCATTTGGATAAAAATTGGCTTAAATTGGTTGCCCATTAACTTTACTTAAACTTTTAAAATTTAATACTATGACAACAAGGCGTTCTTTTCTCAAATCCACTTCTTTATTCTCCGCAGGATTGATGCTGGCACCTTCCGCACTCAATTTGAAATCGCCGTTGGTAGGCCTACAATTATATACCGTTAGAGATGCGATGGAAAAAGACCCACAGGGCACATTGGCAAAAGTGGCGGCAATAGGATATAATTCTGTAGAAGGCGCCACTTATACAGACAGTGAAAAATTTTACGGCATGAGCCCAAGGGAATTTAAGAAAGTATTGAAGCAAAATGGGCTGGTAATGCCGAGCAGCCATTATAGGCTTGGCGAAGATAAAAATAATGGCAAGGATATGATGGGAACTTTAATGCATGATTGGAATAAAGCGGTAGATGACGCATCTGAATTGGGACTTAAATATATGGTGTGCGCATGGCTTTCGCCGCAGGAAAGAGGGAAGTTGGACCATTATAAAAAAGTGGCGGATCAGTTGAGTATTGCCGGTGAACGCTGCAAAAAATCGGGTATTCAATTATGTTATCACAATCATGATTTTGAATTTATAAAAGAAGACGATCAATATCCATATAACATTTTGATGAACACGGATAAAAATCTTGTGAAGATGGAAGTGGATTTATATTGGATTACAAAAGCCGGGCAGGATCCAATCGCGTTATTTAAAGAACATCCGGGAAGATTCCCGCTGTGGCATGTGAAAGATATGGACAAGACGGCAGCCAAGGATTTTACTGAAGTTGGAAACGGCGTTATTGATTTTAAAAAAATATTTAAATACAAGTCACTTGCCGGAATGAAATACTTTTTTGTTGAGCAGGATAAAACGCCGGGCTCTCCATTTGACAGTATAACACAGAGCTATAAATACATTAAGAAAAACCTTGTTTAAAAAAATCAAAAAAGAAAAATTATAATGGCGACAAAAAAAATAGCGGCAAATATTTTATTAGCAATTAGTATTCTTATAGCACCATCTATGTCTAATGCAAAAACGCACGATATTTACCAGGTAAAAATTTATCATTTAAAAAATAATGACCAAACTACGCAAATGGACACGTATCTCCAAAACGTGTATCTGCCGGCTTTACACCGTTTAGGTATAAAGAATATTGGCGTGTTCAAACCGATTGCGAACGATACCGCTGCGGTTAAATTTATTTATGTAATCATTCCTTTTGCATCAATGGACGCCTGGGCAAAACTTGATCAAAACCTTGCGAAAAACCAGGAATACATGATGGCGGCGAAAAGTTTTATTGAAGCGCCTTTTGATAAGGCACCTTATGAAAGAATGGAGTCCGTGTTGCTGGATGCTTTTCCAGGTCAGGAGCATTTGGTAATTCCTTCCTCCAAAAATCCGAACAGGGTTTTTGAGCTAAGAAGTTATGAAAGCCCGACGCAACATCTTGCGGAAAAAAAGATGGCTATGTTTAATACCGGCAGCGAGATACAGATTTTTAACCGGCTGAAATTTAACCCTGTTTTTTACGCCAAAGTTATTTCCGGAAGCCACATGCCTAATTTCATGTACATGCCCATTTTCGATAATGTAGAACAGCGCGACGCCCAATGGAAAGTGTTTGGCAGTGATGCGAAATGGAAAGAAATTTCTACGGATCCGGGGAATGAAAATAAAGTTTCCGTATCGCACATTGATAGCATTTTAATGCACAGCACCTCTTATTCTGATTACTAATTATCTTAAGCATGAAAGCAAGTTTTTTATCGATAAAAATTATTTTTATAACCGTTTTCATTCTCACAGAAATGAGTTCCTTTTCCCAAAAGATTGGTGAATTTGACCGACAAAATGATGTAGGTAAAATACTGCATAAAGGAAGCAGTACGTATGATCCAACTTCCGGCAACTATGAGTTATCAGGCTCTGGTACTAACATATGGTTTACTCATGATGACTTCCATTTTGTGTGGAAAAAGATGAATGGCAACTTTATCTTGCAAGCCAGGGGAAAGCTCATTGGAAAAGGCGTCGAACAACATCGGAAATTTGGCTGGATGGTGCGCAAAAATCTCGATAGCACTTCTGAAATGGTTTCAGCAACCATTCATGGAGATGGACTTACATCTCTTCAATATAGAAAAGCAGTTCATACAAACGTAGAAGAAAATAAATTTACCATTAGTGCGCCTGATGTAATTCAATTGGAGAGAAAAGGCAATCATTTCATCATGTCAGTTGCGCACTTTGGTGATCCTTTTGTTACGCAGGAAGTATCAGATGTAGACCTTGGTGATGATGTGTACGTTGGTTTATTTATTTGCTCTCATAATAAAGATGTTTTAGAAAAAGTTGCCTTTGATAACGTGCGTATTATTGTGCCGGCAAAAGATGATTTTGTTCCTTATAAAGATTATATCGGCAGTAATATAGAAACGATGGATGTATTTAATGGAAAGAGGAAAATTTTATATACTTCCGCAAAATCTTTACAGGCTCCTAACTGGACGCGTGACGGAAAAAGTTTAGTTTATAATTCGAATGGATTGATGTATCGGTTGAACATTGGCAATCATGCATCAACATTAGTAAACACAGGCCTGGTTAAAAATAATAATAACGATCACGTTCTTTCTTTTGATGGAAAGATGCTCGGGTTAAGCGGTGCAAGTATTGACGGAAAATTCAATTCAGTGGTTTATACTGTTCCACTTTCTGGCGGACAGCCAAAACAAATTACACCAACAGGGCCTTCGTATTTGCACGGTTGGTCTCCCGATGGAAAGTGGCTAACGTTTACGGGTCAACGAAATAATGACTTTGATATTTATAAGGTTCCTTCCAATGGTGGAGAAGAGATTCGCCTAACAACTGCTCCCGGTTTAGATGATGGATCAGAATACAGTCCGGATGGAAAATATATTTATTTTAATTCAACAAGAAGTGGCCTGATGCAATTATGGCGAATGAACACTGATGGAAGCGATCAGCAGCAAATAACCAATGATGATTATAACAATTGGTTCGCACACGTATCGCCAGATGGAAAATGGATTGTATGCTTAACTTTTTCAAAAGATATTAAACCAGATGACCATCCTTTTTACAAGCATGTTTATTTAAGAATGCTTCCTGTAAGTGGTGGTACGCCCAAAGTGATTGCTTATTTGTATGGAGGACAAGGATCCATAAATACACCTTCGTGGTCGCCGGATAGCAAGAAAATTGCCTTTGTAAGTAATTCAGATTCCAAATAATGTTTTATTAAAAACTCAATAAAAATTAATCTACAAATCAAACCAAAACAAAACATGAAATATGCACACCGGATAGGGCGACTAATAATTTTTACGCTCCTGTTAAATACTTGTGTTTCGATACATCTTAAAGCTCAAAATACGATTGCTACGAAGGTAAATGCGATGGTAAAACAGATGACATTAGAAGAGAAAGTTGGGCAAATGGCGCAGGTATCTATTGAATCATTGGGCGGCATTAAAAATTCAACTTTTGAATTTAATGCGGATAAATTTAAAGATGCCGTTGTGAATTATAAAATTGGTTCAATTTTAAATACGCCAGGCTTACAAACTGCTGCGCAATGGAATACAATAATTGAGCAAATACAAAATGCTACAAAAGAAACCCGTATGAAAATTCCGGTATTATATGGCCTGGATGATAATCACGGAGTGAACTACGTAGCAGGGGCCACATTATTTCCGCAGGAGATTGGGCAAGCTGCAACCTGGAACAGGGATTTGATTTACAATGCCGGAATTATTACTGCTTATGAATCGCGTGCGGCAAGTGTTCCATGGACCTTTTCACCGGTGTTAGATTTGGGTACAAACCCTGAGTGGCCCCGCATTTGGGAAGATTATGGCGAAGATCCTTATTTGGGCGGCGAACTGGGCGTTCAATTTATTAAAGGTGTTCAGGATCCTCTTGGCAGCAAAGAAAAGCTGGCTGTAAGTGTAAAGCATTATATGGATTATTCCGATCCTAAATCGGGCCACGATAGAACAGATTCATGGATCCCCGAGAATTATTTGCGGGAATATCATTTGCCCGCCTTTCGTAAAGCAGTGGAAGCCGGTGCGCGGACGGTGATGGTGAACTCTGCGTTGATCAATGGCGTGCCAACACATATAAACAAACATATTTTAACCGACATCTTAAAAAATGAATTGGGCTTCACCGGATTTATTGTTTCTGACTGGCAGGATATCGAAAACGTTTACCGCCGCGATCACATTACAAAAGATATAAAGGGTGCGATTATGCTGGCTATTAATGCAGGCATTGATATGTCAATGATTCCTTATGATTATAAAGAATTTTGCACCGACCTTATCGCCCTGGTTAAAGAAGGAAAGGTTTCCACAAGCAGGATTGACGATGCTGTAACAAGAATTTTAAGAGTAAAAGAGGAGTTGAAAATTTTTGAAACTCCGGTAACTTACGTTAAAGACTACCCGAAATTTGGCGGTGCTGAATTTGCAAAAGCTGCCTATAATACTGCTGCAGAATCTATAACTCTTTTGAAAAATATGAATAATGTTTTGCCTTTACCGAAGAATACCAAAGTTTTGGTTACGGGCCCGAACGCAAATTCTATGCGCACACTTAACGGAGGATGGACTTACACCTGGCAAGGTGAAAAAACGGACGAATACGCAGAAAAATATAATACTATTTTAGAGGCTGTTCAAAAAAAGTTTGGCCCTTCAAATGTAACCTACGAAAAAGGTGTTGGGTATAATATGTCTGGAAAATATTACGAAGATTCGGTTGTAGATATTGATGCCGCTGTGAAGGCTGCAGCAGGAGTTGATTATATTTTGTTATGCATCGGCGAAAATAGTTATACTGAAACGCCCGGTAACCTTAATGATTTAACTTTATCCGGTAACCAATTGTTACTCGCCCATGCGATGATAAAAACAGGAAAGCCGGTTATTTTTCTGTTGAATGAAGGCCGCCCAAGAATTATTAGCTCTATAGAACCCGGTGCGGCTGCCATTCTTGACCTTTACCTTCCTTCCAACTATGGCGCTGATGCACTTGCTGACATACTAACGGGCGACATTAACCCAAGTGGCAAACTTCCGATTACTTACCCAAGGTTTACAAATGCGCTCGTGGGATATATTCACAAACCGTCTGAAGGAGATGGCAATCCACAGGGTGGAGATTATTTCCCACAGTTTGAATTTGGTTATGGCTTATCGTATACAACATTTGAGTACAGTAATTTAAGTATTAATAAGAAAGACTTTTCACCAGGCGAAACCGCAACTATAAGCGTGACTGTAAAAAATTCAGGTAAGGTGCTAGGCAAGGAAATTGTGCAGTTATATTCTTCGCAATTAATTGCCTCTTTGTCGCCAGATGTGAAGAGGTTGAGAGGATTTGAAAAGGTAGATTTAAAACCAGGGGAATCTAAAACAATTACGTTTCAACTTCCACTAAAAAGTTTGGCTTTCGTAAATCCTGATAACAAGCGGACACTTGAAGCGGGAGATTTTAAAATACAAATCGGTAAAGAATCGACAACTTTTAATGTGAATAAAACAATTATATTTTAATCATAACCGGAAAATAACTAATGACTTTAAATTTATATAATTATGAAAAATAAAATCTTGTTTGTTGCCTTCTTATTTTATTTTGGAAATGGGTACGCTCAAAAATTTGAAGGTCTTGCGCTTACGCCTCCAATGGGTTGGAATAGCTGGAACACTTTTCAGACCAAGATTAGCGATTCATTAGTAAAAGGAATCGCCGATGTGATGGTTTCTTCAGGAATGAAAGATGCCGGCTATTCTTATCTTGTTTTAGATGATGGATGGATGACCATGGAAAGAGATCCTGTCACCGGCGACCTGGTTCCTGATCCCAAAAAATTTCCAAACGGTATGAAAGTTTTAATTGATTATGTGCATTCAAAAGGACTAAAATTTGGATTGTATAATTGTGCCGGCACAAAAACCTGCGCAGGATACCCAGGAACGAGAGGCTACGAATACCAGGACGCAAGATTTTATGCATCGCTTGGAATTGATTATTTAAAATATGACTGGTGCAACACGGAAGGCATCAATGCAAAAGAAGCATATACTACCATGAGTAAAGCGCTAAAAGCCGCTGGGCGTCCAATCGTTTTCAGTTTATGTGAGTGGGGCAGCAATAAAGCGTGGGAGTGGGCAGAAAATGTTGGAGAACTTTGGCGTACTACGGGGGATATTTCCGCAATATTTGATGGCTATGTAGATCATGGAAGTTGGAAGCAGATGGGCGTAATGCCGATTGTTGATTTACAAAAGGGTTTAAGAAAATATGCCGGCCCGGGCCATTGGAATGACCCTGATATGCTGGAGGTAGGTAACGGTATGAGCGTAAACGAAGATAAGGCACACTTCTCTTTATGGGCCATGCTTGCAGCGCCACTTATGGCTGGAAATGATCTGAGAAAAATGTCAAAAGAAACAAATGCAATTCTTGTTAATAATGAGGTTATTGCAGTTGACCAGGATAAAGCAGGAATGGAAGGTTTCAAATATAAAGATAGTGGTAGTATGGAAGTGTGGGTGAGGCCTTTAGAGAATGAAGATTGGGCAGTATGTTTTTTAAACAGATCTTCAAAACCAATGCGCGTAAATTTTAACTGGAAAGATGAATTAATTACTGATTCACTTTTTAATAAAACGATGAATGCAAAAGATCATAGTTATAAGATAAAAAATCTATGGACTAAGGCTAATTCCGGTGATACACAAAAACCATTTGCAGCAGCATTGCCTTCGCACGAGATAATTATGTTGCGGCTCTTAAAGTAATTTGTATTAAATTATTTTAAGAGTATGCTATCGATTTTTTTCAGTTCTTTCTTTGAGAAATGGCAATTGATTATCGCCTCGACGCCATCGGTTACCTGTTCAGGTTTGCTTGCGCCAAGAATAACGGATGTAACACGTTCGTCTTTTAGAACCCATGCAAGCGCCATCTGCGCAAGCGATTGATTTCTTTCAATAGCAAGCTGATTTAATTCTTTTGCTTTTTCAATACTAGCATCTGTTACCTGCGATTCACTGATGGCTCCATTTGCAAGATGTCGTCCTGCTCGTGAATCGGGCGGAATTCCATGAAGGTATTTATTAGTAAGTAAGCCTTGCGCTAATGATGAAAATGCAATACATCCAACTTTCTTTTTTTCCAAAAGGTCCAGTAAATCTTTTTCAACCCAACGATCAATCATAGAATACCTCGGCTGATGGATAAGACAAGGCGTTCCCAGTTTCTTTAAAATTTTAAACGCCTTTTCTGCTTCTTCGGCCTTGTAACTTGAGATACCAACATATAAAGCCTTTCCCTGGCGTACTATAAGATCCAAAGCACTCATTGTTTCTTCCAAAGGCGTTTCAGGATCAGGACGATGATGATAAAAAATATCAACATAATCTAATCCCATTCTTTTTAGACTTTGATCAAGGCTTGCAACTAAATATTTTTTTGAACCCCAGTCACCGTAAGGGCCCGGCCACATACCCCAGCCAGCTTTAGATGAAATGATTAATTCATCACGATAGGGCTTAAAATCTTCTTTGAAAATTTTACCAAAAGTTACTTCTGCAGCGCCGGGAGGCGGCCCGTAATTATTGGCCAAATCGAAATGCGTAATCCCATTATCGAAAGCGGTACGCAAAATATTTCTGCAATTTTCGTAATCATCGATCTCTCCGAAATTGTGCCATAGACCGAGTGAAATAAGCGGAAGTTTTATGCCACTGTTTCCGCAACGACGGTATTGCATACGCTCATACCTATCCTCATTAGCTGTATAACTCATAACTGTAATTTAAATTTTACGAATAGCGATTAAGCAGCATCGTTAGCAAAGTTAATAAAGTATTTATTGCTGTTGTTGCTTTTGTTGTACCTCCAGGTAATATCTGTAGGAGTTAATCGGTTCCCCGGGATTTTTTGCATGGTAGCTGAATTTAGGCAAGCCTTGTTTTTCATTAGTTTTTTTCGCTGTTCCATTTTTAATCTCCACAGATACTTCGAGTGTGTGTTCGCCTGAGCCTTTATAGGTTCCTTTTACGGGAGTACAGTCGGCAAAATCTCTGCCGGTAGCTAATCGTACATGCTGATCGTTCACAATGCAATTATTTGTAGGGTCAAGGCCCAACCAGCCATAATTGGGAACGTATGCTTCCACCCATGCATGGGTAGCGCCTTCACCTCGCATTTCTTTATCCTTAGGACAAATATAACCACTTACGTACCTTGAAGGAATTCCAAACATTCTTAAGAAGACCAACAATATATGTGCGAAATCCTGGCACACGCCAGCCTTTAATTTCCATACATCTTCAGTTTTGGTTTCCACACTGGTGATGCCTTTTTTATAAGAAAAATTGTTGTAGACATATTCTGAAAGAAGCGTGGAATTTTGTAAAGGAGTTTTATCATCGCTCACAATCTCATTTAAAACATTTTTTACTTCTTCCTGCGAGATAAAAGCTTCGGGAATCATAAAATCCATGAAGGCCGTATGGTTTTTCAATGTTTTTAAAAATTCCCATTGCTCTAATTTATTCATGTCGTCGAGGGGCAAAACTGCGGGCTTTGTAATTACATTCGCAATAGATTCTATCAATAATTCTGTATGAGGTTTTATTACTGAAAAAACGCCAATGTGATTACCGAAATAGTCAACAAACGTTTCTACCGCAGGATCATGGGAAATTTTTATTTCATGATTTCTAACTTCAAGAAGCGAATCAATAATTGGATAAAGCATGATCTGGTTAGTACAGTCAATGACAGTAGAAGAGTAGGAGTACCGGGTAATATGTTTTATTTTATAAGAGGGCATTTTATATAATTAAGTTTTGCCAAAATAATGTTTACTAAAGGCTGCGGAAATTTCGAAAAGGTCCAGCCTTGTTTGAAAAAGAAATGCATCTAAGGATTTGGTATCCGCTTCGTTTACAACACTGTATTTAATGTTGTTCATTGTTTTACCTATTAGAAATTCCAGGCGCTCATAATTTTCAGGCAGGCTTTCCTCACGTAACCTGCAAAAATATTTATACAGGCGCTCCATGCTATACAAAATTGAATGCGGAAAATCTGTATTGTATAAAATGAGGTCTAACACATTTTTTGCGGTAAATTTTCCTTTGTATGTCTTAAGATATACTTCAAATCCAAAAAGCGAATACAACAAGTACCTCAGGTTTGGCGCTTCGTAGGAGTCATGTTGCTTGTTATACAATTCAAGCATTTTTATCCGGGTAATATCTGCAGAGTGAATAGCCCTTTCCAGGTATTTACCAAGGTTAATATAGGTAAATCCTTCTCCGCGCGTCATCGTATTATCAACCGTCCCATTAAATAGTAAACCATTTTTAATCAAAAGATCAATTGTGGATACGGGGTCTGAAGCGGCTATATTTTTAGAAAGATTTTCATCGCGAATGAAATGATAGTAATCATTAAGGCATTGCCATACTTCTTTGCTTATATGGTCTTGTATACCTCGTGCATTTTCGCGGGAAAACATGATATTATTGTAAGCTGAAGCACTGTTGCCACGATTTAGGATCATGTATTCCAACGCGTCGGCACTGGTTGATACCTCCTCAATTTCGTCATCAGAAAGTTCTCCATAAATTTTAAGCAAAGGTTTCCACATAAAATCACTCGCCTCATCCTGCGAAGAAATATACTGCGTTAAAATAACCTGGAGCATGCCATTGGTTCTTTCCATATAACGGCCCAGCCAATAAATTGTATCTGCAACGCGACTTAACATACGTAATTAAGAGATTAATTTTTAAGGGTTAGATTCCAATTATTAACGAATCATATCAAGCCGCCGTAGTTCATTTCATTAATATCCACGTGTCTTTACTGCCGCCACCTTGCGATGAATTTACAATCATCGATCCCTCCTTTAGCGCAACCCTTGTCAGTCCGCCAGGTACTATATTAATTCCATCAGGCCCGTACAAAGCGAAAGGCCTGAGATCCACCCGCCTTGGTTGTAAAGTTCCATTTATATAACAAGGCGTAGACGATAAACTTATGATAGGTTGTGCAATAAAATTTCTCGGCTCTGCATCGATGGCATCTCTAAATGTTGCCATTTCTTCTTCAGTTGCAGAGTTGCCCATCAGCATTCCATATCCGCCGGATTCATTCGTTCGTTTTATTACCATCTTGTCCATATTTTCGAAAACGTACTTTTTACTGTCACCATCAGCGAGTTGGTAGGTGGGCACATTTTGAAGAATCGGTTCTTCATTTAAATAATAACGAATCATGTCCGGCACATAAGTATAAATAGCTTTATCATCTGCCACGCCGTTCCCCATCGCGTTTACAATAGCTACGTTGCCTTTGCGGTAAGCCCAATAAATTCCGGGCACACCTAAAATACTATCTGGCCTGAAAACAAGTGGATCTATAAATTCATCATCCACCCGGCGGTAGATCACATCAACCTGCTTCAACCCCTTGGTTGTTTTCATGTACACGTGGTTGTTATCCACTATTAAATCTCTTCCTTCTACAAGTTCGATACCCATCAGGCGCGCGAGCGTTGTATGCTCAAAATAAGCCGAGTTATACATTCCGGGTGATAAAAGAATTACCGTTGGATTGCTGATTTGGCGGTTGCCTAGAGCCAATAGATTTTTATAAAGAAGATCAGGATATTCTTTAACCGATCTCACATTATTTTTTGGAAGAAGGTCAGGAAAAATCCGGTAAGTAATGCTCCTGTTTTCAAGCATATACGATACGCCGGATGGTGTGCGAAGGTTATCCTCGAGCACAAAGAATTTCCCATTGCCATCTTTTATAAGGTCAACCCCGGAAACGTGCGTATAAATGTCAAAAGGCACATCCACGTTCATCATTTCTCTCAAAAAATTCGGGCAGGAATAAATGAGGCGCGCAGGAATAATTCCATCGTTCAATACATATTGCTTGTGATAAATATCTTTTAAAAAAATATTCAGCGCTTTCAGCCGCTGCGTTAAGCCCGCTTCTATTAAAAACCATTCATCGGCTGTAATTATGCGGGGAATAATATCAAAAGGAAATATTTTTTCTATGCCTTCGCCACTGCTGTAAACTGTGAAAGTAATGCCCTGGCTCATAAAAAGTTTTTTTGCCATTTCATCCTTGTGGGTCATTTCTTCCGCCGGCAAATTTGCAATGGCAGATACAAAATTTTTATAGGGAGGACGTATATCTCCGGCGTTAAACATTTCATCCCATACGTCGGGCTGCTCCTGGTACGTTTGTAATAGGGAATTTTGATTCATGCAGAATGAATATACATAATTCCAAAATACAAAAATCAGTTATACAAAAAATAAACATGAAAAAATGGGAATTTGTGACAGTTAGATTAATGATTTTTTTGGGAACCATTAAAGAAATTCGCAAAGGGCATATTAAAATTTTTGAGGACATTAAATGTATCGATGGCAGAACAATTTATTTCTCTGATGAAAAAGTGGAAGACTTTGATGCAATCGTGGCTGCTACTGGCTACTATTCTAATTATTCTTCTATAATAAAATTAGAAAAAGCGCAGATAGATGATTTAAGAAAAAGGATTAGTAAGCAAAATTTTTTCGGAAAAAATGGCTTGTATTTCTGCGGCTTTTTTATAAGCCCCATGGGTGCAATTCATGAGATTACATCAGAGGCAAAAAAAATCGCAAAAGATATTTCCGGCAAGCAAAAAATCAATCATAAAAATACGGCGCAATTAAATGTCACATCGAGCGATCTTTAAAAAAAGATTTTTGGTTTTCCATTGCTTTCCTTTTTATAAATTAACTTTATAACCAGAACAGGAACAGGAAAATGGCATAAAGAAAATTATTTTCCCGATTTTTTTCCTTTTCATTACAATTCGATTCCCTTTTAAACGACACAGCTGAAATATAACATGCTTAGACTAGTAATAAGGGAAATTTTGACGAGACAAGTTTCGAAAATTATAACAGTCTTGTTATTGTTTTCTTTTATCTTTTTATCAAAAACAAATGCGCAACTTTGCCAGGGAAGTCTCGGTGATCCTGTAGTAAATATCACTTTTGGATCAGGCGCAAATCCTGGTCCGCCGTTAGGTAATTTAACGAATTATACTTATGCCAGCCATGATTGTCCTGATGACGGATATTATACAATTGGGAACTCTACTAATGATTGTTTTGGACGTACCTGGCGCTCGCTACCAGAAGATCATACCCCCGGGGATGTGAACGGATATATGATGATTGTAAACGCATCTGTTAACCCCGGAGACTTTTTCGTAAAAACTGTTGATGGGCTTTGTCCGAACACTACGTACGAATTTGCTTCCTGGATATATAATGTATTGCAGCCGTTCGCTTGCGGTGGTAACGGCATCAAGCCCAACATTACCTTTAATATTGAAACAATCACAGGGACTGTTTTAAAGTCATATCAAACTGGCGATATCCCAATGAGTGGTTCCTGGGTTCAATATGGTTTCTTTTTTTCTACTACAACGGCCGAAAATTCAGTGGTGCTAAGAATGACTAATAATGCCCCGGGAGGTTGCGGTAACGATTTGTTATTGGACGATATAACTTTTCGTGCATGCGGGCCGTTAGTTACCGCAAAAATTAATGGGAATAAAGATTCAGTTGATGTTTGTACCGGCGACAACTCAAGTTTTAAGCTCACAGCAAACGTTTCTGCCGGATACAATGATCCCGTTTATCAATGGCAGCTCAGTACTGATAGTGGCGCTACCTGGAAAAATGTTGCGGGTGCTACAGATACTACTTACTTGCGGCCGGCAGTTAAAGCGCCCGGTATTTATAGTTACAGACTTGCAGTTTCACAGCGGGATAACCTGAACATTTCATCCTGCTCTATTTTTTCAAATGTAATTACGGTTGGCGTAAATAAATTTCCTGTGCCTGCTGCGTCTAACCGTGGTAGTTGTGTTGGGGATACCATATTTTTTAATGCTATGGATGGCGATATTTTTTTGTGGAGTGGACCATTGAATTTTTCGAGTAGCGACCAGTCACCTTTTATACCGAACGCAATGCCCGGAAACGGGGGCAATTATTATGTTACAGTTACTTCATCTAAAGGTTGTACAAGTACGGATTCTACAATTGCTACATTAAGTGCTAAACCCGTTGTTGATGCCGGAGTTGACACATCTGTTTGCCAAGGTCTTGGGATAACATTAAATGCTACCGCAAAAAATATAACCTCTTTCAATTGGAGCCCGGCTTCTGAAATATCAAATCCAAATATTTTAAATCCTATTGCATTACCAAAACAAACTATCGCATTTGTACTTACAGGATTTAACGATAAATGTAGCGCGTCTGACTCGTTAATCGTCGTAGTTTATAAAAATCCGAAAGCTGATGCAGGTCCGGACAAGATAATCATCCGCGGCCAAACGGTGGTGTTAAATGGTAATGCAATCGGCAGTGATATTACCTACAAATGGACACCAACTGATTATATGGATTCGCCCGATACACTTACACCTTTAGTACATCCACCGGAAAATAAAATTTACACATTGCAGGTAAATTCAAATGTTGGTTGTGGAACTTCTTCCGATAATGTGCTTGTAAAAGTATTCCAGAAATTATTTGTTCCAAACGCTTTTACACCAAACAATGATGGCATCAACGATACCTGGCTGATAGAAACTTTGCAGGCGTATCCTGGTGCTGAAGTAAAAGTATACAACAGGTACGGACAATTGGTTTTTGATAATCATGGAACAAATATATCCTGGGATGGCAGATTTAAAGGGTTGCTTGTTTCTTCCGGGTCATACGTGTATGTTATCGATCTAAAAAATAAAACGCAATTGATAAAAGGAGTGGTGAATGTCCTTTTGTAAAACTGGCAGTAACTCTTAGCGACTTCATATATTTTCCACTTTTTCTTTTGCTTGCGCAGATGTGATCACCGGGACAATTTCAAAATCAACCAGGTCCATCCAACAAGAAATCCATTCGTTAATTTTTGCTCGGGAATCGCTCTCCATCACCTGGTAGCACATCGTTACCTCCTCATTCACCCAGCTACTTATATAGCTTACTCCGCCTGGCAGTTGCCTTCCTTTTTCAGCAAATCTTTTATATAATTCTTTTACTTTTTCAGGGTGAAAAGTTTCAATTATCATGTAAACCATACGATCAATTTGTTTTAAAAATTTCTATCCCTAAAGATAATCCACAATTTTATTTTGTATTGTCGATTACGAAATAAATAGGGCAAAAAAACTCAATAGAATTAAGTATTTTAGTTATCTGATTTTCAGTTAAATAAATAAGTATGAATATTTCCCGACGAACGTTTATAAAAACAAACAGCATCGCAATGGCAGGTGTTGCAATGGTTCCCGGATTTATATTAGATAAAAGAAAAAGCCATGAAATAGTTACCGGTATTCAGTTGTACACTGTTCGCGATGATATGAAAAAAGATCCTGCGGGAACATTGAAACGCCTGGCGGAAATGGGCTATAAATATGTGGAACACGCCGGCTATGAAGACCGAAAATTTTATGGTTATGAAATACCCGTATTTAAAAAGCTGTTAAGTGACACAGGTCTCAAAATGCCAAGTGGTCACAGTTTCCTGGGAGCAAAGGCGTGGGATAAATCTGCGAATGATTTCACAAATGAATGGAAAAATACAATCGAAGATGCGGCGGCTGTTGGAATGAAATATATTATTAGTCCGGGCGTAGACGAAAGTCTTTGTAAGAATATGGATGATTTTAAATGGTACATGGAACTCTTTAATAAGAATGGAAATCTTTGTAAAAAAATGGGCGTCACTTTCGCGTATCATAACGAGAATTATGAATTCGATCATCGTCTGGATGGAAAAGTAATTTACGATCTGTTGCTGGAATCGACGGACCCGTCGATTGTTTACCAGCAAATTGATATTGGTAATATGTATGAACCCGGCGGAAGGGCGATGAATTATTTGAAAAAATATCCCGGAAGATTTTTATTGATGCATGTAAAAGATGAAATAAAAAAGCCAAAGCCTTCCCCGGAAGGACAAGTATACGAGAGCGCGCTCTTAGGTAAGGGTGTTGTTGGCGTAAAAAATATTGTTGATTATGCGCGTAAATCAGGAACAAAGTATTTCATAATTGAACAGGAGTCTTACCAGGATAAGACACCACTTCAAATCGCCGATGAAGATTTGAAGACTATGAAAAAATGGGGATTTTAAATAAGTAAATAATTTTTTGGCTAAGGCTTTTTATTGCTATTGATTTCTGCAAGTCAGGTTGTTTTGAGATTAACCAGTATAAAATATTTTATTTCAAAAAAAATTCCTTTTCATTGCCTTAGATTCTTTTTTAAAATTTTGCCAGTTGCAGTCATTGGTAGCGCATTTAAAAACTCAATATGCCTTGGATATTTATAAGAGGCAACGCGTTCTTTGGTCCATAGTATTAAATCATTTTCACACACAGAAATAGTTTGTTTTAATACAACAAAAGCTTTTACCTCTTCGCCCAACTCTTCATGTGGAATACCCACAATTGCCACGAGCGAAACAGCTTCATGCTTTATCATCACTTCTTCAATTTCGCGCGGGTAAACCTTGAAGCCGCCACGGTTGATCATGTCTTTGGTTCTATCAACAATGAAATAAAATCCTTCTTTGTCTTTAACAGCAATATCGCCGGAGTGAAGCCAACCGTTCTTTAGAGCCATTGCGGTTTCCGTTGGCTTTTTATAATAACCTTTCATTACATTATGCCCGCGAAATAACAATTCGCCCTTTTCACCGGCAGGAACTTCATCGCCGGCATCATTCACCAATTTTACTTCAACGCCCCATACAGGTGTGCCAACGGACCCAGGTTTCTTGCCAACCTTTAACTGGTTAAAAGTAACAACCGGTGAGCCTTCAGACATTCCGTAGCCTTCCATGATTGGTATATTAAATCGCTTTTCAAAATCTTCTAAAACTTTTACGGGCAAAGATGCACCCCCGGAAAGACATGTTTTTAGCGATGAAGAAATAAGATCATAGTCAAATTTGGGATCAGTATAATTTGATAGCGCCCAAAACATTGTTGGAACACCGGCAAAAATCGAAACACGATGTTTTTGCATTAACCTGAATGCTGCTTCTGCTTCAAAACGCGGTAATAATATCATCGACTTACCTTTATAAATGCCTGCATTCATAAGTACAGTCATTCCAAAAATATGAAAGAGCGGTAGCGCTATGAGACTTACTTCGTCTCCTTTATTATCCTGTAAATCACTGGATAAAATTGCATTTAGTAGCAAATTGGCGTGCGTGAGCTCCGCACCTTTTGGTTGGCCAGTTGTACCCGAAGTATAAATTATAACACAGGTATCTTCTGCACCAGTTTGATGCATTTCAAAAATTGGAGATTGGTCGCTGATGAGTTGATTCAAAGTGCTTGCACCTTTTTTAGAAGAAGGTTTTTCCTTTGCCGCCATTATCATAAAAAAATGCAGACAGGAATCAACAAGATTAAATGCTGCATAACCCATTTCGCCCATTGGAAGATCGGGCGTGCCTTCAAAACAAAAATATGTTTTCGCATCACTATCCCTCAGGTGATATTCAATTTCGTCTTTTTTGAGTAAGACACTTAACGGAACTACTATCGCCCCGGCTTTAAGAATGCCAAAATAGACAATAGGAAACTGAGGAAGATTTAGACAGCTTAACGCAACTTTATCACCTGTCTGAATACCAATATTCCTGAGGCCATTTGCAACTCTGTTGGCGGATTCATTTACCTCGGAATATGTCAAAGCGTTTTCCATAAAAGTAAAGGCTGCCTTTGATGGATAACGGCTGGCACTGTCTTCAAGAATAACCGCAAGATTGAGCATAACTTGTTTTTTAAGAGTTGATATTTTCTAAAACTCTATTTTGGCAATTTCGGGAAGTCATATATTTTCCATCAGGCAATTCGTTTTTATATGAACTTATTTACGCGGTAACGAGTATTCTAAAGTAGCCATTTTCTCAATATGCGCCAATATTCATTTTTCAAATGTATCTAACTGCCAAGGATACCCGTAAAGATATAAAGTTGCATAAATGAATTAAATAACGTGCACTAAATCCAATCCATAATTTTAATGAGCGGATGAAAAGATTTGCTTTTTTTTCAATTTACATTCATTTTAAATGT
>JBDTKB010000164.1:0-7648 GCA_039935555.1 Ginsengibacter sp.
ATGCTTTTATGGTAAATAAAAAGGCATCTCGCAAAAGCGATACAATTTATTATGATTTCAACCACAGCCTTGCGTGGGATGATTTTAAAGGGAAGCCAGTTGATAATAGCCCCGCAGGCGCTGTCACTGCCTCAGGGTTTGCCTTTGATGCACAAATTACTTTTGATGGAAAAAATATTTATCTCAACCTCGGTGTATATACTTTTTTTACCAAAGATGATTCATGGAAAAAACCACAGGTAAATTCAGCGTATCATTTACTGCACGAGCAGCATCATTTTGATATTACCCGTATCAGCGCAGAAAAATTTGAGAACGAACTTACCAGGGCGCATTTCACAAAAGACAATTACAATGCATTGCTATCTTCTATTTTTGATAAAGTGTACGATGAAAATATGAAGATCCAGGATGCCTACGACAACGAAACACAGCACAGCCTGGATGTAAGCAAACAAAATGAATGGAATAATAAAATTGCGGCTCAAATCCTAAGTCTTAAAGAAAGCCTTGTGAGTAAAAAATAGAAAATTTTCTATTTTACAAGAACCTTAAATCAAACTTTTAAACTCACCATTAAAATAGGTATTTGCAATTCATGCCGAACCGTATTTACAGTTTGTCCATAAATTAAATCTTTAATGGCGGTGTGTCCGTGAGCACCAACTACAAGCATGTCTGCACCGCATTCTTTTACCAGTCTTACGATTTCTTTTGCGCGTCGCCGGTAACCAAGTAAACCCATTGCTTTTAATTTTTTTGCTTTCATTTGGTCTACGTAATCATCTAATTGATTTTGATCTCTTTGAGTTTCATAATCACCACTCTGGCTTCCCCACAAAATTGCAGACGCGCTTTCAACAATATGAATAAGAATGAATTCTGTTCCGGGGTTTCCCTGGCCAATCGCGTGGCTGATCAATTTTTTATCATTGTCGGAAAAATCAAGAGCAATTGCAATTTTATTGTAATGCGGAATTTCAACCATAATATTTTTTATTTCGGGATGTATTGTTATAGACGATGCTATCTTTCTCCGCGTAATTATTGGTTCCACAATGATGTATAAAAGAAGGATTATAAAAAACAGGGCGGAAACAATAATTAAAATCTTTGTCCAGGTGTTGTGCCCTTCAAATACGGGCTCAGACTGCGATATAAGCATTTTAAAATTCAGATAGATCAGTACCGCGGCTATCAGCCACGCGAGAAATTTAGTAACAGGTTTTATGGCAAAACTGCCCATTTTAGTTTTATCACTTACAAAGTGAATTAAAGGAATAATAGCGAAGCCAAGTTGAAGGCTTAAAATTACCTGGCTCAGAATTAATAAATCATCTACCTGCTTATCACCATAAATTATAATTACAATCAACGCGGGAATAATGGCAAGTAACCTGGTGATGAGCCGCCGTACCCATGGATTTATGCGAAGGCTCAAGTATCCTTCCATCACAATTTGTCCGGCAAGCGTGCCGGTAATTGTTGAGCTTTGTCCTGCCGCAATTAAAGCAATTGCAAATAATTTTGGTGCGAGATTCCCTAAAAAATTCGGCAGCAATTTGTAGGCTTCGTGTATTTCTGCAACCTGTGAATTGCCCGTTTTAAAAAATACAGCAGCGGCAACAATAAGGATAGCGGCATTTACAAAAAATGCGATATTTAAAGCAATGGCGCTATCAATGCGGTTAAATTTGATGGCTTGCGATATTCCTTTATCGGTGCGTTCAATTTTTCTTGTTTGTACCAATGCCGAATGTAAATAAAGATTGTGGGGCATTACGGTGGCCCCAATAATTCCTATAGCAATATATAAAGCTTCATTATTTTTGATATGGGGAACAAAGCCTGTAGCTATTTCACTTAAATCTGGCTTTGCTAAAATCATTTGGATTAGAAACGCACCAGCTATAATGGCAACAAGTGTAATAATGAAAGCTTCCATTTTTCGCATACCCAGCCTTTGAAGGTAAAGCAGGAGAAACGTGTCTAAAATTGTAAAGCTAACGCCCCAAACAAGCGGGAGGCCGGTAAGTAATTGAATGCCGATAGCCATTCCTAAAACTTCTGCAAGGTCGCAGGCGGCTATGCCAATCTCGGCAAGAATATATAGAATGAAATTTACCCGTTTCGGGTATGCTTCCCTGTTAGCCTGTGCAAGGTCTCTGCCTCTTACGATGCCAAGCCGGGCTGACAGGCCCTGTAAAAGCAAAGCCATCAGGTTGCTCATCAGCAATACCCAAATAAGGGAGTAGCCAAATTTACTGCCACCCTGCAAATCGGTAGCCCAGTTTCCCGGGTCCATATAACCCACACTAATTAAATAAGCCGGTCCCAAAAAAGAAAATATTCTCTTCCAGCCAACTTTCTTTTTGGTGTCAATGCTTTCATGCACTTCACTTAAGGACGTGTCTGAATTACTTCTCCTGATCATCATAAACGAAAATATTTTGTGCAGCCTGCCCGCTTATTGTGCAGGCAGGTTGTTTTGAAATTTTAATTTGAAGAGAGCCGTCAAAATCAAAAGATTTTAATACTTTGATTTGCGACCCGATACCAATGCCATAGTGATTCAGCATCTCCATCATTTGATGTGTCTGGCTACTCACTGAGCTTACGATACCCGTTTTTTTAGTGGGCAGGTTGTCAAGTGATACCTGTTTTAATACGGGCATTTTTCCCTGCGCATCGGGAATAGGGTCTCCATGAGGATCAATTTTTGGCTGGCCGAGGTAATTGTCCAATCTTTTTATAAGATCGTTGCTGCTTACGTGCTCCAGTTCTTCGGCAATTGGATGTACTTTATCCCAGTTCATACCAAGTTTTGTAACCAGGAAAAATTCCCAAAGCCGATGCCTGCGGATAATGCGCAAGGCTTCCCGGTTGCCAAATTCATTAAGCCTGAATCCGTAGTATTTTTTGTATTCAATGAGTTTTTTAGATTTCAGTTTCTTCAACATATCCGTCACTGAAGCGGCGCGGGTATTCATATGCACTGCCAACGAATTGGTATTTACTTTTTCGGTTTTGCCCTGTAGCCCATAAATGCTCTTGATATAGTTTTCTTCACTTGCAGAAAATTTCATACATTCTAAAAATTATTTTAGACAAATCTAAAAATTATTCCTGATAAAATTTCTATAAAAATGCAGCACTACTTTTTCGCGCAGCTCGTATTGTAAAAAATGGTTTTATAGCGGGAGTAGTTACGCACTCTTTGGGGAGCGCTTCCTTGTTGGAAATTTTTTCCGTCCGCAATAAAACAATTTATAGTTGTTAACGTTTAAACTGTGTCATATCTACACTACCTTTTCTTTTAAAGAGGTATTATGTTAGATTTTCCGATTATATTGCGCCCTATTAAATTTGATTTGAACCAATTATGAGCTTTGAAAATTACGTTGTCCCTTATGAGATCGATGGGAAATATTCTAAAAAAGTAGCTTACTTCTCGATGGAGTTTGCAATTCATCAACCATTAAAAATTTACAGCGGAGGTCTTGGTTTTTTATCCGGCTCGCATTTAAGAAGTGCCTTTGAATTGAGGCAAAATTTAATAGGGATAGGCATTCTTTGGAAAGAGGGATACTATGACCAGGCAAGAAATCCGGACCAAACCTTAAAGCCCGTTTGGATAGATAAAATTTATAATTTTCTTGAAGATACCGGCATACGTTACCAGATAAACATTCACGATCACCCGGTATGGGTGAAAGTTTGGTATTTGAATCCCCAAACTTTTAATACAGCTCCGCTTTTTTTGCTTAGCACTGATGTGCCGGAAAATGATTACGTGTCTCAAACAATTACTAACCGGCTTTATGATGGCAACGCTGCAACAAAAATTGCCCAGTTTATTTTATTGGGTATCGGCGGCGCCAAACTGATAGATGAACTTAATTTTGCGCCGGAAATTTATCATCTTAATGAAGCGCATGCGGTAAGCTCAGTATTTTATTTGTTTAAAAAATTTGGTAATAAAGAGGAAGTAAAAAAGCGCCTGGTGTTCACCACTCATACTCCGGAAGAAGCAGGAAATGAAAAGCATGATATTTTTCTTTGTGAAAAAATGAGTTACTTCAATGGTATGCCACTGGCCGAGGTAAGAGAGCTAACTGGCATGACCGATGATCTTTTCAATCACTCACTTGCTGCCTTGCGCTTTGCGCATATCGCTAATGGCGTTTCACAACTTCATGGAGAAGTAAGCAGGCAAATGTGGAAAAAGTATGAAGGTATTTGCGAGATAACTGCGATAACAAATGCACAAAATTGGAAATATTGGGCAGATAAACAATTATATCGGGCTAAAGAAGAATCTAACAATGAATGGTTTGATGACAGGAAAAGGCATATAAAAAAACGCGCTTTGGAAATCGTTGCTGATCAAACGGGAAAGCTTATGGACCCCAACGTGCTTACGATTACCTGGGCCAGGAGATTTGCCGGTTATAAGCGGGCAGAGTTACTAACGAGAGATCATAAACGCTTTGAAGCCTTATTAAATAATAAAAAATATCCCATACAAATAATTTGGGCAGGCAAACCATACCCGCTTGATTATCCTGCAATATCAGATTTTAATCATTTGGTAAATCTTAGTAAGCAATACAACAATGTGGCGGTGTGTACTGGCTATGAACTTACTTTAAGCAAGCGCTTAAAGCAAGCTTCAGATGTTTGGCTTAATAATCCACGTGTACCCCGGGAAGCTAGCGGAACCAGCGGAATGTCCGCAGCTATGAATGGTGCCGTAAACCTGAGTACAAACGATGGTTGGATTTGTGAATTTATTAATAATGGAAATAACGGTTTTGTAGTTCCCCCGGCTGATTACATGAACATGCACACAGAAGAACAGGATAATTATGATCTCAATAAATTATATGATATTCTTGAAAAAGAAATATTGCCAATCTATTATGATGATTTTGATACCTGGAGACAAATTGTGAAGAATGCCATGCGGGACGTTCAGGTTCAGTTTGACAGCAACAGGATGGCAAATGAATATTACGAGATTATGTATAAATAATTTCAGCATTTCAGCATAAGCTTTTTATCAATCACGCCTCAAATGGATTTAAAAGTTTATACCAAAAGATAAGCTGGCGGATTCATATTTAAATTCCTTAACGTCTGAGCGCTGGCCAATCCCGATGTGGTTTAATCCTTCCATTAGCCTTGCGGAAATAAGGAAGTTATTTTTTATTAAAAAATCAATGCCTCCTGTTGCGCCAACACTTCTTTCCTCAAAATCGTGCGTAATAGTCGTTTTAACGCCGTTACTATTTTGTTTTGCACTAATCAGTAAACTACCTTCCGGACCAGCCAAAATACTTATAACCGGTGAAATTTCATACTTCAATAATACCGGCAAAGAAAGGTAATCAACCAGGTAATTCAAGCGGGTGCTTTTGTCTGCCCCATTTCTTTGAACATAATAGTAACCAGGTTGTAAATACAACTTTTCTGCCAGGGGCACATTAATCAAAAATCCCAGCGATAGTCCGGTCTTCCATGTTCGAGCGATAGGTGTTGCGGGCGCAGGCACTCCTTTATTAAAATTCATGTTTGAAGCGTTGGCACCCACAACAATTACAAAATTTACGCGGGGTGATGAATGATCCTGGGCAAGTAAAAAGGAAAATAGGAGAGACGCGAATAGAGAGAGAAAGAGGTTCTTATTGATTTGTATTTGCAACATATTTGTATAGATCGAATAAAATGATTTTGGTAAATTTAATGGCCATTGCCGGTTATTTGCACATGATAATTTCGCGCTGTAATTATAGATAATCAAATTGAATAATAACGTCGTCCGGATAGGTAACGCTTTGATTCGGTAATTAGTCTGTTCGGGTATTTTAATTAAAAAAAATTGCGTTTACACGCTAGGCCATTGCCGTTAGTCTGAACATTTCATTTTTAAAAATTTCTATTTAATATTTAACCAGGAAATTTTTTTAAGGAGCAATTTTTTTTCCGCAATTGACTTCGTCATTTTGCCGGCTTTTTCATAATGCTCTTTCGATTTATTAGCAGCAAGGTCTGCATAAATGTCGCCCAATAAAGCGTAGAACAGGTAGTTCTTCTCCCATTCAGTTTTATAAGGTGAATTTTTAATTTCCTTCAAGGTTGTTTCCACTCCATATACTTTATAGATAACGGTTAACCGATGAAGTGTGACAACAGAATTTGGGTGAATATCGGCAAGCAAATTATAATAAGATAAAATATTGCTCCAGTTGGTTTGCTCAAAAGTTTTGGCAATACAATGCTCGTAGGCAATCGCGGCTTCTGCATGATAAGTGCTGATCTTTTCACCAAAAGCGGCCTTATTTAAGTAGTCATTCCCCTGTACAATAAGTTCGCGATTCCACTTTGTTCGGTCTTGTTGGGCAAGCAAAACTATTTCACCATGTTCGTCAATACGGCCATTGATTCTTGCTGAATGAAAACACATTAATGCCATTGCCGCAAACACTTCTGGTAACTGTGTATTTGCATTTGTTGCAAGTATGCTGCATAAATACATTGCCTGTTCGAGCAAATCTTTTCTTATAAGCTCACTTGAATTAGTGGCATTATAGCCTTCGTTAAATATCAGGTAAATCGTTTTTAAAACCGCCTCAGTCTTGCTTTTAAGGTGGTGATCAACGGGGTACTCTGGCTTGATCATTTTTTCACGAAAAAAATTTCTTGTCCGGTATAATCTTTTGGAAACGGTGTCTTCAGGAATAAGAAATGCCTTTGCTATCTCACTTGTAGAGAAGCCACATAAAGTTTTTAGCATTAAGGTAATTTGGTTTTCTTCAGATATTTCGGGGTGGCAACACGCAAACATCATTCGCAAAAGATCATCATGTATTTCATCATTGCGCCAAAGTTTTTCCATAACGGTTGCCAGGGTATATTCTGACTTCAGCAGAATTCTTTCGGGATCACTAAAATCGATTTGTTTGGAAAATTTATTTCTTCGAAGAACATCGATCGCTTTGTTTTTTGCAACCTTGAACAGCCACGCTGAAGGATTAGCGGGAATCCCTCTCAACGTCCAAACCTGCATTGCATTTACAAAAGTATCCTGCACAACATCTTCTGATAATTCCAGGTTTTCTGTTCCAAATATCCTGGTCAAAAGGGCCACCATTTTTCCGGCTTCATGCCTGAAAAGATCATCACTAAGTTTATTGATATCAAATTGTGGAACCAATTTTTTTCAAGTGTTGATGATTTATGGGTTTTTTAGGAATTGTTTTGCCGAAAATATTGCAGCAATGATGAATGAATAAATGGTGCTTGCCATGATTTTGTTTACAAAAATTTCCCTTTACAAACACCAAATTTTTGGTTGAATTAAAGCGAAAAACCAATTCACTTCGCCCTCATTTTATTATTTTTTGCTTCGTGGGTTAGTTCTGCGAGGCCAAGAAATTCCAGTAAAGGAGGAAGGTACACACCAAGGCGGCCGCGTAATCCCTTCTTCAAACCATACCACCCGCCAACAGGATTATCTTCAGATCTTCCCCATGCTTCTACAGTATTTTCGTTTGCAACCTTTTGCTCATCGGCTCCGCCGAGATCCATCCATGTACCGTGCAATTTAAGCATCGTGTGGAGGTCATTGACGATACGGCCATCATAA
>JBDTKB010000165.1:0-3992 GCA_039935555.1 Ginsengibacter sp.
TTTTTTAACAGTTGTGAATTATTTCTTTTAAAAAAAATATAATTATAAAAGTACCTTTGACGCATTGATGAAAATGGGCAGTAGAAGGAGAAAGAAAACAGTATAATAAAAACATTATGGCAGACGCAATTGTAGAACTACGCAACGCAAATATTTACCAGGGGGAATCGCTCATTTTGCAAGACGTTACCATTAGCATTAATCGTGGTGAATTCGTTTATTTAGTAGGTAAAACGGGTACGGGCAAATCGAGCCTTTTAAAAACATTTTATGGCGACCTCACACTTACGGAAGGTGAGGGGAATGTTGTTGGATATGATCTTCCTTCACTCGACTGGAAAAAAGTTCCTTACCTCCGGAGAAACCTTGGCGTTGTTTTCCAGGAATTTCAATTGCTTACCGATAGAAATGTAAATGAGAATCTGAAGTTTGTTTTAAAAGCTACAGGTTGGAAAGATGATAAATTAATGGATGAAAAAATTGCAGATGTGCTGGAAAAAGTGGGCTTAAAAACGAAGGGTTTTAAAATGCCTTTTGAATTAAGCGGCGGCGAACAACAGAGAGTCGATATTGCACGCGCACTTTTAAATTCACCTAAACTTATTCTTGCTGATGAGCCTACGGGAAATCTTGACCCTGAAACTTCCGACGAAATAATGCAACTCCTTTTTCACATTAGCCGTGATTACGGCACTGCCATCATAATGGCTACTCACGATTACCCTGTTATAAATAAATTTCCTGCCCGTACTATTAAAACTGAACGCGGGAAGGTTTGGGATAACGCTACCATATCAGTTGGATAAGCTTTTGCGCATTCGATTCGTTGTCATAATTTTTCTCCAATAAATTTTTTCTTTTACGAATATCCGCTTCGGTAAATGAAGCCTTAAATGCTTGTGCTGTTTTTTCTTTAAACTCTTCAACAGAATCGGCAAGTATGCAAAGATTTTCAAGCCCGGTGCCATCAATAGATTCTTTGTTTGTAACTATAAGCCGCCCATTAAAAAGTGCATTCAATAATTTTATTTTAACTCCTGTTATGTTGAGGGAAGGCAAAAGATTTACCTGCGCTTTTCGAATAAGATCATCCAATTCCTGTGAGGTTGGATTGGCAACAACACATACATTCTCGTTCTTACGGGCCTTCGCTTCAAAATTAACAGAAGGATTTTTACCGGCAATTACAAATGGAAGTTCAAGAACATTGATTACATTTTCCAACAGCCAAAAAGCCGCCTTTTCATTTTCGGGTACGGATAAATTCCCATGGTACAGGCAAAAATTACCCTTTCCTGTTTCTGAATTTACCTGTTTAAATGGAAGAAAAACCGGGAGGTATTCAATTCTTCTAGCACCGAGCTTTTTATAAGTTTCCTTATCCTTTTCGCTTACCGCAAAAAAGACTGCTTTATTTACGAGATGGCTTTCGTACTTTTTTAATAGAAAGCTTTCAAGCTTAAAAAAAGCCTTCCTTAAAATATCATTTGTTGATTTTGAAAGTTCGCTGTAATAATTATATTCCACGTTATGCAGCCTTACCATTACCTTTCTTCCTTTCAAATCGCCAGAAAATAGATAGTACGTACAATGAATTCCTTCGAGCAAAATAGGATAATTATCTTTTTGCAGGTTCACTAATAACTCCGGGTTGGCCCTTGAACTAACTATGTAGGGTAATCGAAAAGAGAAACTGCTTATTAAATTTTTTCTCTCATAATAATTTACGGAATTGCAATATTTGTTGAGTTCTTCCTGTTTACCACGGCCATATTCAAAACAATGTAGATGGATATTAATACCTTGCTGATGTAACGCTTTAATTTTATAAAAAAGATCAAAGACGCCACCATAATCAGCAGGATATGGAACATCAAGGCACACGATATGGATATGTTTATTTGTCAAAAGGCGAAACTCAATAATGAACGATATTATTTAATAACTTACTGTTTACTAATACGCAAAACTGCTTTAATTGTTTAACATTTGAAACTTAAAAATTGCCAATTTCTTTACATAGAAAGATAATTATATCTGTTATAAGCGATATAGTCACGGACCAGCGTGTACAAAAGGAATGCAACACATTAGCTAAAATGGGCTATGAAGTATTGCTTATTGGTAGAAAAAGTAAACGAAATTTTTCTTTGAATGACTTACCTTTTAAAGTGATCCGCTTTCGTAACCTTTTTAGAAAGGGCCCCTTCATGTACGTGGTTTTCAATGCTCAATTATTTTTTTATTTGCTTTTTAATAAGGCAGATGTTTTATGGGCAAATGACCTTGATACGTTGCTTCCTAATTATTTTATATCAAAGGCAAAAAAAATTAAAATTATTTATGACAGCCATGAATATTTTACAGCAAGTGTTTATAAAGAAAGTTCCAGGAAAATTTGGGAATCGCTGGAAAAACGTTTGTTTCCGCGCTTGAAAAATGTAATTACCGTTAATAATTCTATCAAAAAAATATATGAAAATAGGTATGATGTGCCAGTTACCGTATTGCGAAATGTTCCTTATAAACATTTACCAAATAACATTCAAAAAAAAGTTGTGCTGCCATTAGATATGAAAATATTGATCATACAAGGAATGGGAATTAATGAGCATCGTGGTGCGGAGGAAGCAATATTAGCCATGCAATTTTTACCAAATGATTTCAATCTTTATTTTATTGGGGGCGGAACAATTTTAGATAAATTGAAACGTATGGTTGATGAATTAAAATTAACATCAAAAATAATTTTTATTGATCCGCTTCCTTATGAAGAAATGATGGATTATACAAAGCAAGGCTTTCTTGGATTGGTGTTGGAAAAAATAGATGTTACTGATGAACATCTTTTGGCTTTACCCAATAAGTTTTTTGATTATATCCACGCAGGAATACCGGTTCTTTCGTCCAAAGCAGTAGAAATAAAAATGATTATAGAGCAGTATGAAATTGGAGATTTCATAAACAATTTTGATCCTAAATACATGGCAACAAAAATCATGGAGATTGCAGAAAATAAAGAGGAATATAATTTATGGAAACGTAACACTTTAGTGGCAGCGGAAGAACTCAATTGGGAAAATGAAGAAAAAATATTAATTGATTTTATGCAACGCTTACGCTGAGGTGGAACCTTTGTGCAACGCAATCTTTTCTATCATTCTATCATGAATAAATCTCCAATTTCTAAACTCATCCGTTTCTGAAACGGTGTTATTATGCCAAATACTCAGGAAGGTTCCATTTACGTTTTTCACTTCGTTGATTAAACTGGAGATCTCTTCTGAAATTTTTTCGTGTGTTTGTTCGCCGTTAGTAAAAAAAATTCCCTCCATAAGGGTGATTGGAAATATCCTTAGAGTAGTTGATTTTTCTTCCAGTAAATCATAAAAATAAAAAGGTTTTGAAGTGCCTGCTCTAAAACCTGGCTCATAAGGAAACCCCATTGAATAATCTTCTGTAATTCCTGATTCGATCAAAGCATTGTACGTTTGGGGCAATCTAAATTTTAAGAAATGTTGACGGCTTTTGGTGATATTTTTCCCGTACATTTCTTCGAGCCTTTTCTTTTCTATCAATATCTTTTTTGTAAACATTGAAGATTTAAAAGACGGATGAATGCCAATTTCAGAAAACGTTTTTATTTTGTTTACCAGGCTTCTCATCACCGGATTTTTATAACTCAGGTTACGGTCATTTTTAGAATTATCACCAACCAGGAAAAAGAAAATAGACGGTAGATTGTTTTTCGAAATTACCTTTTCAATATACTCATAAGTATCCCAGGGATCGTCTCTCTTTTTTTGCAAGGTTTGATTCCGGCTAATAATATTTTTGATCTTTGCTTGAAAGAGATCTTTTAAGAAACTTCCTGCATTTCTGAGTGCATTTCTTCCTTTAAATTTATAAGCCACATCAACATCATAAGTGATAATCGCGTCAAATTTTGAAGTTTTAAATTGCAGGTTGGGAAACTTTTTAATTAAGGTACT